>JAITQV010000662.1 GCA_031288765.1 Planctomycetaceae bacterium | reverse complement strand
CCAATCGGTTTTGTTTTCTGACACTTCCGTTGTCGGGCTAAGTTTTCCCGTTACTCTCATTCCTTTGAGTTGTTCTTCACTAAATGGACCGAACGTTTTACCACGAATTCGAATGTAATATGGCATTGTAGTAATAATAATGTAAGCGAATTAAAAATTAAATAATTGCAACGCTTTATTGTTTAAAAAACACAGGAATACATTGGAGGCAGGAAGTGCTACTGCTGTTTACTTGGATACTATCGTTGGAAATATTGCCAATTTTAATTGGCTGAACAGTATTATCCGTTTTTTGACGAAGAATGTAAATATCCCCCGTTTCGTTGGTCAAAGTTGATTTTGTCAGACAGTTCCATGTTCCATCTTTTCGTGACAGAATACCGATCCATTCGAATCGAGGAGGAATTTTTCCGACCAAATTTTTGAGTTGCGATTGTTCTTTCTGAGTTTTTTCGGCAAGTCCTTTGATATCAGGAAGCCGTTCCAATGCCGCTTTGGCTAGATTCCGTTGCGGAATTGTGTTCTTGGAATTAACATCCATCCAATTCGTAAACATATCAACACCGCTTTTTTGAACAATTTCATGATAACGTTTGAAATTTGAGGCGAAAATCGGATCAATTTTTGACAGGTCTGAAATAAACGAATCGAGAAAAACACATTTTAAAATCGGATCAATACCGTTTACCGATAACATTTTTTCCAGAAGTTCACAAACTACTTCGGCAGCATTATCGCGAATCACGTCGATT
Source organism: Planctomycetaceae bacterium (assembly GCA_031288765.1). GTDB lineage: Bacteria > Planctomycetota > Planctomycetia > Pirellulales > Thermoguttaceae > WRKP01. The sequence goes on along the minus strand of JAITQV010000662.1, from coordinate 4,448 downwards.
TTTTTCATGGCTGCAATGGAAAACTGATATTGTGTTCCGACAAGTATTTTGTTGCGATTAAATTCATTATCACGAATACGAAACGTTTTTTCTTCTGAAACAAAAGTTGTAATATAAGGGTAATTCCCCTCTTTATCCGGTTTTTTAACAAGATAATACCAATTCTCTTTTTCATCGACCCAAGGATAAACCTCACGTTGAGACAGACTTTTTAAAAGTGATTCTGTTGTTTTGAAACTTTCCGTCGTGAACGGTTCCGTTTTGGAAAGTGTTTCAAGAATTTTTCCTTGTGAAAAAAGTACATCAGGCGATCCTGAAATTTTGGACGATAATTCTTCAAATCTTTTCCATAGTTTCCCAGATTCTTTTTGTAACGAACTAAAATTATCTGTATGTTTTGAATAATCTTTTATCAAATCATTAAGCGGAACAGCAGCATCTTTGATCATATCCAATTCTTTTAAGACATCGGCGGCATCCATTGAAGCGGAATGATCAGAATATTTCGCAACAAATTCCTGAAGGGAGGTTTTATACGCTGCCCAATCCGGAACATGTTTTATAAGATTTTGAAACGCATTATCTTGTTCTATTTCTTTTTCGGTTTTCTTTTGATACGAAGTGATAGAATCCAGAAGCGTTTGTCCCTGCTCTTTCATAGATAGTGAAACATCGCTGTTTCGTTTTTGTAACGTTTCAATTTGCCGGATAACTTCTTGAAGTTGTGAAAGAAGTTCATTTTTCGGTAATGAAGTATTTTTACGGAGTTCGTTGAACGCTTCCGAAATTTCCGTTAGTTTTTCGCTATACGCAAGGTCAATTTCTCTTTTTCGTGCCGAAAACATGGAATCGAATTTTCGTTTTAATTCTGAAAATTTCGTTTTCTCTTGAGAAGAGCGTGCAAGAGTTTCCGCCTGATCAACAGCGATTTTAATTTGCCGTAATTGATTAATGTCCGGTTTTTCCGTTACATCCAGACTTGCAAAGGCTTGTGCATAATAACGTTCAAAATCTTTTGCGCGTTCCTCGTCTTCTTTGAATAAACTTCGGAGGCGTTCAATATTCGCAACGATTTCAGCGTGTCCGGCAATATCCGACGAATCCGTTTCGATTCGTTGAATTGTTCCGGCAATGTCTTCGAAACGTTTTTCTGTCTCAATTTTTTGTAATGTTTCAAGAATTTCCTGAATACGTTTGGTGCGATGCTGTTGAAATAATCCCCACGCAATGAGACTGCTGATCAAAAGGCAAACACATACAATTGATGTAATAACTATTTTAGTTGTGCGGGATTTTCTTAATTCGTGGGCGGAAATTTGTGAACGATAAAGTTCTTCCAATTCGGCGGAAATGATTGTTCCGGCTTGCGATGCGGCGGTACACAAGGCGTAATAAAGCCGTTCCAAAGTTGGTACAGGACATTCCGTTTCTAACGCCTGTTGTAAGGCGACGGAACAACGTATAAATTCGTTTTGAAGTGCGGATTGTTTTTGTGTTTCGTTAAGCCACAAAACAACAGGACGAATAATACGTTCTATTTCGGAAGGAATCTTCATCTTGTTTGCCGCGAGGAGTTGCTGAATTTGTCCGTAAATAGCGGAGGCTTGAGAGTAGTCAAACGCGGCATGATAATGCAACATTAAATCTGCATAACCTTGTAACACGGTTACACAAAGTTGTTGACGAAATTCTTTGGGCGGCGGAACAAGCCAGTTGTCCGGATTCAATTCGTCATAAAGCGAGTGAATTTGTTCGGAATTTTTAGACGCAATAGCGTTTTGAATTTCTTTTTTGAGTTCGGAAATTCGTGCTTGTTCAAATTTTTCCTGATCATCATTCCAGAACAAATTTTCAGGATCGGCTTTTGCGATGGCGCGTAATATTTCCAGACGTTCCCGAATGGAAGAACCATTCAAGGCGTGAAGCCGATGCCAGCGTAACAACGGTTCCAGCGGCGACATTTTCAGATACATGTCGTTCAATTCCTTCAACTGTCCGCCGGCAAGCTGTTGAGGCGTATCGAAACCAAGTGTCGAAACAATATCAACCCACTCTTCGCGTTCTGCAAAATCAAGGGAAAGATACATTTCGGTCAGATTCGGTTTCATTTCCGCCAGGCGGATACCTTCGGCAATATTTCCGCTACGGATATGTTGAATACATTGCATCATGCGCCGGTTACATTCCGTACAACATTCTGCATAATCACGGGCATAAACTTGCATCTGATCCGGTAAAACCGTTTCAGGAAAGGAAATTGCCGTTCGAATATTTTCGATCAAAACTTGAAGATTATTCATGGTTCAAAATTTTTAGTAACTAACTCTTGTTGATACGAAAATAAATTCGGCAATGAAAAAAAATTTTCTCATTGTGAATTAGTGATTTCGTTTCGTGTAATCATTATTTTTTATTGGTACCCAAAAAGGATCGTGTTTTCGAATTTTCCGATTTGTTTTCATCATCCTTATCATCATTTTCCTCATCGTCTTCAATCTCTTCTTCTTTATCTGTTTTTGTATTGTTATCAGTTGGTTCCGGAATGACGGCATCTTTTTCATTTGCCATATCAGGTTCCTTAATACTGAGTAGTTTTAATCGCCGTTTTGGATTTTCCGGATGTGTTATCATGATCGCAAAGGTCATTGGTTCTCCCTGATAGATAATCTTTGCTTTATCAAGAAGGGCTTTGTATTCTTTGAGAACTTTGAGTTTGCCGGAATAATTATCGTACACACTTTCCAATTTATCCAATTTCGGTTCCAGCTGGCTATTGGCGCTACGGCAATTTGAAATAATGGATTCTTGATGCGAAATTTGTGAATGGATTGATGCGGCTCCGGCAGAATTAGCCATTGACAACTGCCGGTTAAGAACACCAATTGCCCGTGATGCTTTATTAGCGTTGGAATTATTCCTGTTGAATTGTCGACGAACTCCAAGCATATCACTACGTACACGATTAACAGTTTCAGTTCCTTCTTTCACTTTTGCGTCAACCATCTCTGGAGAGATTTTTGTGCCGGAAATATAACGTTTCAAGAGAGCAGAATCACGTTTGAGTTCATTAACTTCAATGGGAATATTCCATTCCCCTTTGTTTTCGACAACCGGAGTTTTAGGAATAAGTTTTATTTGAACGGTATCATTGTCATCAACCTGGAATTTCAATGTATCCGGTGCAAGTGTTTCCCACACATATCTTGTACGATAACCTTTGGCATCCGTAATCAACAGCTGGCTGCCGGAAAATCCAAGTGCATTAAAATCGCAATTCAAATCGGATAAAGTAATTTGTTTTTGCGAAGGTCGGAATATTGCATACTCTGCCGGAGAAAACAGAGAAAACTCTTTAATCAAATGACCATCGGATATTTGAACGATTTCCAATTCTCCAATCGCAATGCCGTTTAGTTTACGAAAAGATTCCGATGTGATGGACGAAGAATCAAGCCATTGACCATGTAATCCTTTTTCGTCCAAAAAGAAACGAAAAATATCCTCGTTTTGACAAGCAATAACAATTTCATGCGGTGAAATATTTTTGTCCGAAAAAACAGAATTCGGTATATAGGAAATATAACGCAACGAAAATTTTTCTTTCAACGACCAAATATCTGCAAACTTTGGATTAATATTTTCAGGACGTTGAACAGATCCGCTTGCTCCAAGAAACATCGGTTTCAAAGGAAAATTTTCGTTCAATAATTCTATTGCTTTAACCAACTCAGCATTTACAGCTTCGTCGTTTTGGCGTTTCTCCAGAGCGGCTTTTTCTTCGGCTTCTTTACGTTCTTGCTCCGCTTTTTCAGCGGCAGCTTTGGCTTCAACTTCTTTACGTTCCTGTTCCATTTTTTCGGCGGCGGCTTTGGCTTCGGCTTCTTTACGCTCTTGTTCCGCTTTTTCGGCAGCAGCTTTTTCTTCGGCTTCTTTACGTTCCTGTTCTACTTTTTCAGCGGCGGCTTTTTCTTCGGCTTCCTGTTCTTGAGCAAGTCGTTCTGCACGGTTACGCGGCGAAGCATTGCCGTACATTATTGAAAAAATAAGAGCGGATAAAAAAATCAATCCCAATAAACCGCCACCAATTCCGTACAAAATTTTTGGATTTTCAAAAAAACCGGGCAACGATTTTTCCGGTACGGTTGTTGGAGGCGGTACTGGTATTTGACGTTGAATCGTATCAACTCTGGCTTGAAATTCATCGTGAGAAAATCCGGCAATCGCAAATATGTCGTCTTCAGATGTCTTTGTTTCATAAATCGGTGAAGGCGGCGAAGAAGAACCGGATATTGTTTTGAGTTGTTGTGCAACGATTTTTGAGTACAGATTTTCAAAGTCCGGCAATGTTCCAAGCGGTTGCCAGTTTTCTTCGTCAAGCGATGCGTCGGTGTCTTTCGAAATTGTTCCACGTAACAAAAGTGTTACCAATTGCGAATCCGAAAGCGGTC
>JAITQV010000564.1 GCA_031288765.1 Planctomycetaceae bacterium | reverse complement strand
TTAGCGATTTCTGTTGTATTTATTTTATCGTTAGGTCGGCGGAGGGTACGTTCCAGAGTTGCGAAACGGAGTTCCAACACATCTTCTTCGATGATTGCCGAAAGGAAGGATTTTGCAACATCTTCATCTTCCAGCATGAATTTGAAGACAACATCATAAATCGGGTTGGCTATATACATTGTTCTTTGATTGATAATTGATTGAGGAACGGGGTATTGGTTAAAATGTAAAGTATGGTTGACGGAGAGAAGTATATCCGAATCCGCCGGTTTTGGCAACACTCAACCGAACCGTTTAACCGCCAAAGTTACATTTTGCCCGCCGAATCCGAAACTGTTGCTTAAAACGATATCGCATTTTGCTTTTCGCGGTTTGTTTGGGACGTAATCGAGGTCGCAATCGGGGTCAGGGGTTTTGTAATTCATGGTTGGCGGTAGGGTTTGGTCACGGATTGCGAGGAGGCAGTAGATCAATTCGCTGGCGCCTCCGGCGGCAACAAGATGTCCGGTCACACTTTTTGTGCTGGAGACGGGGACATGTTGGGCGCGTTTACCGAAAAGGGTTTTGATTGCCAACGTTTCGACGCGGTCATTGACGGAGGTGCTTGTTCCGTGGGCGTTGATATAATCGATATCATTGATGGAGAGTCCGGCGTTTTCGACCGCCATTTTCATAGCGCCGACGGCGCCTCTTCCTTCGGGGTGGATATCGGTGATACGGAAGGCGTCGGAGGTTGCACCGTAACCGACCAATTCGGCGTAAATTTTAGCGCCGCGTTTTTGGGCGTGTTGAAGTTCTTCGAGGATAACAACGGCGGCGCCTTCACCGAGTATGAAGCCGTCGCGTTCTTTATCGAAGGGTCGGGAGGCTTCGTGGGGATTTTCGTTATTGGTACTTAATGCGGTGAGCAGGTTAAATCCGGTAACACCGAAGGGATGGATCATGGAGTGGGCGCCTCCGGCGATCATGATATCGGCTTCTTCACGTTTGATGAGTTGGACGGCTTCACCGACGGCTTGGGCGCTGGCGGCGCAAGCCGTGAGGCAATTGACGTTGGGACCGTAAGCCTGAAACATAGCCGCAAGATGGGCGGCGGACATGTGGGGTTCTTGTTCGAGTTCGCGGACGGGGTTAAGGATTTCGACACCTTTTTCGATGAATTTTCCCATATCGAATTGACCGTCGGGTTTTCCGCCGACGCCCGCCAACACCATTTGGGCGAATTTATCGAAATTTTGTTTTCCTTCGCCGGCGCCGGTGTAAACACCGATACGTTCTGAGTCGTAGGGAAAATTTTTGGATTTGGTATTGGGATTCCAAAGTCCGGCGTCAACCATTGCTTTGAAACCTGCGCCGACGGCGAATTGGGTATGCCGGTCTTGAAGTTCCCAATCCGCAGGATTTTCGCCGATCACGGACATATCGAAATCTTTCACTTCGGCGGCGATTTTGGTTGGGAAGTTACGGGCGTCGAACAGGGTAATGGGACCAACGCCGGAAACGCCGTTCAGGAGTTTTTGCCAAACTGTTTCGACGTCATGCCCAAGCGGAGTAACCAGACCGACTCCTGTAATAACAACTTGACGTTTCATTTGAAAATCTCCAATAAAAATAGGTAAGGGCAAATAATTTTTGCCTGTTTAATCACGGATAATATCGGGGTGAAACCTTTAACATTTTCGGCGAATCTTTTTTCGTTTGTGTGGTATTTATTTGGCGGGATGTTTCTACATAATCTTATTTTCAACCTTATTTCCGAACAAAACAACCTTAGTAGCCCAAAGTTCTCAACCAATTAACCTTATTACCTTATCTTTTATTTTCTTAATAAGGTAATAAGGTTGATAGTTGAAGGGCTTCCTTGCTACTAAGGTTGTTTTGTTTGGAAAAATCAGGTTGAAAATAAGGTTTGTTCTGCATAATAGTTTGACAAACCACTGAATAGGTACTAAAAATCTTGAAAAAACCTGTCTTTAATGTCCCAATTTGTCCCTACTGTCTCTAATTGTCCCCACTGTCCTTAAGCAAAAATATCTACACATTTTTTCTGGAGGAAGTTGGTTTCGGAGGATATTTTTGTTTGGAGGATGTTTTGGGGTGGGATTATTTTTGGGTTGGGAATTTTGATGCAAAATGGGAAGAAAGTAAAAGCGGAATAAACGAAAATTGGGTCTCGTCTTGTATTTGAGATAACTTTTTTGTTTTTTTGCATACCCTCTTCGTGTTGTAACACGAAAGATTGTGTTGCAATTTGTTAGAATCTCATAGAATTATTTATGGAGCAGACCGCCTTTCCTACAACCACCTAAGGAGGGATAACCCACCGAATCATGTTGCGAATTTCTTTGATCCTGTCAATGTCGTAGTTGCACGATTCCAATAAATCCTTAAAGTCTATGGATTCGGGAGTTGCTAATCGTTGCAATTGCCCAATAAGTACCAACGCCATTGACGTAACTGTCTATTTAGTATCTGTTGAAAAAGAGGTGAAAAACGGAAAATTATTTTTTATTGCGTTAATAATTATCGCGATCACGAGCAGATATTTGTAATTTTTGTCAAAAAAAC
>JAITQV010000561.1 GCA_031288765.1 Planctomycetaceae bacterium | reverse complement strand
TGATTCAAATGGACGAAACAATAATTCCAGCCGCATAATTTTACTGTCTTTTCGGGACAATGATTATCAGCGAACACTACCATTCCGCACCGTTACAATTTACTAAAGAATTGACAACTGAAAACAAAAATTTTGGGAAAGTACAGTCAAGACACCCCCCTCAAAAAAATAATTTGTGAGTCTTTTCGCATTTTATTTTTTGTTTTTATTTAGATGAATCTCCTAACGGAGATTTATTGAACGGGATTTTTTACGGAAATCAGATTTACCGCAAGGTATTAAATCTATATGTGGTAGGGGCGAAAGATTTTTCGCCCCTACATTGCGACCATTTTTCTTCATAATCAAGAAGTCGACAATTCGCATGCGGATTTCCTACCGCAACGGCAATGATTCCGCTTGCGTCCTTTACTATTAGGCAATTCGCTATTAACCGTTAACTATTGGGTTTGTTTATTTTCCAATACACCAAAGATGGTGATCTGCCCGAATAAAAAGTTATTTTCCGGCAACCGCAAGAAGATAGGAGCGATCCCAAGTGAGTTGCCAACCGAGCAGCTTCGGTTCTTCACGATTGCTCGGATTTAATTGTTTACGGTATTTTTACCGAAATATCTTTTAATTTCCAAAGATTTTATCTATAATACAAACTTTATTGTGTTGGATTTGCCTGTTACTGTGCCATAATATGTTCTCGTTAGTCTGAATATTTCATATCTTTTATCCAGATTTTAAGATTACATTTTTAGAAAATTAACTTTATGACCGAATACAAAATTACAATAAAAGTTCCCTGCAAATCAAAATCACTATCTACCAATCAGAAGGAAAAATTTCTTGATAATTGGATTGAGAAAATCGAAGAACTCGGTTTACAATTTGGAGGAACATTTGTGCCTCAATCAGAAATGATAATTATAGATGGTGTTCTTGATTTTCGTAAAAAAAATACGGTTGAAAAAAAACTTTATGAATTACAGACTTGGCTGGGAATGCATCCGAATAAACCCGTTATTCTACAATTACTACCGTTATCTTATGAATCTATTCCACAATCAGAATCAGAAATTTCAATGTTAGGTAGTGAAATTAAAAAAATCAGAGATTTGTGTAAAAAAGCTTCTTTTGATGATGCGTTGGCTCTCTTTGATAAAATAATTCCTGAGATTTATTTTACTGAGGAGTTATTGTTGCTTAAAGCAAATCTTATAGAACTTGCTAACACTGAAAAGTATGGACTTGACGATGTTGAAAAATTGTTAAAATTAGCCGTTAGTATTTATCCTGATTCCTATGATGCTTTGTTTGAAATCGGTAAATATTATGATGTAGTCGAAAGTGATACAGCTAAGGCATTGGAAAGTTTTAATAAAGCGAAAGCAATCGCAGAGAAAAAGTTACGCGAAGTAACCGACGCAATTAAAGAATGTGAAAGGGATATCTTTATCGAAAAAAATTAAAATGTTGTCCTTGCTCTAAAGATTTCGGCGAAGCATGACGTTTTGGTTTAATGACGTAAACTATTACAGAAAGAATTAAAATATGTATAAAAATTATAACAATAGGATTCGATTCCTAACAATTATTATTGTATTATTTTCCTTTCCGGCAATACCGGTTTTTGCACAAAATCGGGAGTTGTCATCCGGTTTTATTCCTGACGGTTTTGGATACAATATTCATTTTATTGATGCCAAAGCCGGTGAGATGGAAATGCTTGCCGATGCCGGCGCAACAGTAATCCGAACGGATTTTTCTTGGGGTTGGCAGGAACGGGAACAAGGAGTGTACGATTTTTCGGGGCATGACCGGCTGACTTCTTCTATGGAGAAGCAAAACATCCGTCCGATGTATGTTCTTTCGTACGGAAATAAACTTTACGATCAGGGATTTTCGCCGTACACACCGGAAGGACGTGCGGCGTTTGTGCGATGGGTATCCGCTGCGGTTGCTCATTTCAAAGGGCGGCGTATTCTTTGGGAAATGTATAATGAACCCAATCTCAAACGGTTCTGGACTCCGAAACCCGACCCGGAAAAATTTGCTCAACTTGCGTTGGAAGTGGGGCAAGCCGTCAAAACTGTTGCGCCGAACGAAATTTATGTTGGTCCGGCAACTGCGGGAATAGATTTTTCGTTTCTTGAATCTTGTTTCAAAGCCGGACTGCTCAAATATTGGGATGCTGTTACAGTACATCCCTATCGTCCCGCCATGCCTGAAACGGTATTGGCGGACTATGCGCGGCTTCGGTATTTAATTGATCAATACGCTCCGCCCGGCAAACATATTCCGATTATTTCGGGGGAATGGGGATATTCTGGGGGGTGGCCCACTTTCAATAACGATATTCAGGGCAAAATGTTGCCGCGTCAATGGTTGGTGAATCTTGCCGCCGATATTCCGGTGATGATTTGGTACGACTGGAACGATGACGGAAAAAATCCGTTTGACCCGGAAGATCATTTCGGAATTGTTCACCATGATTACCGTTTGGGGCAAACACCGGTTTATGACCCCAAACCGGCATTCCATGCCGCCCGTACTTTTTTTGAAACTTTTAGAGGTTTCCGTTTCAACAAACGCATTGAAACGGGAAATCCCGACGAGTATGTTTTTTTGTTTGATCGGGATCATGGTAAACAAGTGAAGCTTGCGGTTTGGACAACTTCGCCGACAGCCAAAACTATTACCATTCCGTCTGTTCCGGGAAAATTTCAAACAATATCGTATCTTGGCGAACCGCAATCTGATCTTACTGCCGACCCAAAAGGTTTAACACTTTCGATTTCCGATACACCGGTTTACCTGACACCGGATTTAACACAGGAACGGCAAAATGATTTCTGGACAAAAATTGCCGGTTTGGAATCATTGCCGTTGTATGTTTACGGTTCCAGGATTCCGTTCCGCAACCGGACACAAAACAACGTAACGGCAATAGACCCGTTTGAGCCGAACCGCTTTTTGCAATGGACAACGATGGCGTATTCGAACACGGTTCAGGATCAAAAAATTGTTCAGAAAACGGAAGTCGGTGCAGTTGCTCCGGTTTCTATCGGACTTCCGTTTCCTGACCGTAACGATTTAGTTGTGAAAGTCGGTAATCCGGGCGGCGATGTTTTTGATGCGAAAATATCTATTGATGATATTGACGGTTTGGAACTTTTTGAAACGGCACGCCCTTTAATATTGAAATCCGGCGAACCGGAAACAGAGGTTCGTTTTCCGATGAAATTGGTTCCGGTTGGGGAATACCGTTTTTCCGTATCACTTTTAACCAGTACCGGAACAACCGTCATTTTCCCGTGCCGTACCATGAAGCGGTTGGATGATTTTTCGTTGCGAAGTACGGAATCGCTCAAAATGGTTTGGAGTATTCATTCCGAAGGCGATCCGCGGGTGATTTCGGAACAAAAAGCCGAAATTGAAAACGGTGTTGTTAAAATAACATACAAATCGGATGAAGGTTGGAAATCAATTCGGTTTGTTTTGAACCGTAAATTCGGCAAGATTAACGGCAAACCGACAGCGCTTGGTATTCAGTTGTTTGGTGACGGTTCCGGTAATAATGTACGGTTACGGTTTATTGATTCCAAGGGTCAATGGTTTCAGGTTCATGGTGATACTATGACGGATCGGATGTTGTATTATTTTGAGTTACCGTTTAGCGGTGTTAATTCGTTACATTGGGGCGGAACGAATAACGGTATTGTTTCGTTTCCGATTCGGCTTGATTCTATTATTATTGATGGAACATTCAGAGTTTGCGGTCCTCATACGGTGTCTATTTCCGCAATGACGTTAATTTACGAAGAATAAAACTATAATATGTAATATTTGTAATTATTAGGTTATTTGTTGAGCGATGACGCAGAACAAATCTCATTATTAGTGGATAGTTCGCAAGCGGAATTTTTTCTAAAAGTTTATAGTCAAGAGGTAGGCGGCGTTTCGCCAATCTTACAATTCACAAGGTAGGCAATCGTTCGCCGAAGGGTTTTCACCCATGATTGCGTCGGCGACAGCCGACTTGTTCTACGCCCTGAAAGGGCGATATAAGCTAGCCCGCCGCAACGCGGCGGGTAATTGTCCATAAACAACTATTAAGCCCTGAAAGGGCGACATATTAGTTGATAGGCGAAGGGTTGCCTACCTTTTGTTGGCAAACTTTTAAAACTTTTTGGGGAAAAATAGAAAAATCGGAATCAGTTTTGAAGAAAATCCGAAAATAGTCGAAATTCCCCCTTGTAGATTTTTGGGTGTCGGGTTACAATCTGTACTTTCCAAAAAATAAATATTTAGATAGTTTCATTTTTTTTCGTTTTATCTTCAGCCACAATAGCGTGAATAAAAAAATGAAAGGACAAATAATTTTTTTCCCTTTGAAATCT
>JAITQV010000556.1 GCA_031288765.1 Planctomycetaceae bacterium | reverse complement strand
TTATGTTTTTTGGAAGGCGTGATCCGGCGGTTGCGCTGCGCTTCACCGCCGGTTATGCACATCAAACCCCTGCGGGGTTTAGCGGATAACAAATAGTTAATAGTTTAGAGTGAATAGTTAATAGTTCGCAAGCGGAATTATTGTATTGCGATAGGAAATCCGTATCCGACACTATTCACTCTCCACTATAAACGATCCTTTTCCCTCCTGCCTTTACGTAATCCCAACGGTTGGTATAATAGCCGCATGTTGAGGGAATTTTGTTTCCCGAACAGGTGTTGCTTCGCCTGATACCGCATCTATTAACCCCCATTTCCGAAATAACAATTTATGAGTAATCTGGTTAGCCCCAAACCGCCCAAAACAGATATTAAAAAAGTCGCCATTCTTTTTTCCGGCGGTCCCGCCCCAACCGCTAATTCCGTAATCGGCAGCGCCGCCCTTTGTTTTTCCCGCGCCGGAATCGAAGTTTACGGCATGAAAAACGGATACACACACCTCGCTAATTACCAAGATGGAAATAAACTCGAAGAAGGTTCCCATTACCTCCGGCTCGATAAAAAAATTGACGAAGGTTTACGCACTTCACGCGGTATTATTATCGGGACGGCACGAGCCAACCCCGGTAAATTGCTCAAAAATCCTATGGATCTGAAAGACCCGAAAAAGATTGCCCCGCTCCAAACTGTTTATAAGGCTCTTTCCTCACTCGATATTGACGCCCTGATTTCCATCGGCGGCGACGATACCCTGACTACCGCAGCAAAATTCAAACTCGTTATGGATTCGCTGCCCGATAACCAAAAACGTATCAAAGTAATTCATCTGCCCAAAACAATTGACAACGATTATAAAGGAATTGACTTTACGTTTGGCTATTTTACGGCGGTCGAAATGTTGGCGCATGAAATTCGCAACCTTTTGGCGGATTCCGAAGCCACCGAAACCGGTTACATCTCGCAAGTTATGGGACGCAAAGCGGCATGGCTGGCGTATGGAGCGTCTATTGCCGGTGAAGCCAGCATGGTCATCGGACTCGAAGATATTCACCAAAATTGGTACGCCACCGAACCCACCGTAGAACCCGAAACCGGAAATATTATGACCGACGAAAACGGAAATCCGATTCTGCGCCAGATTTTTGATGTCCAAAAAGTGGTTGACCGGTGTGTCGATGTGATTCAGGCACGTGAAACCGAAGGAAAAACCGCCTTTGTCGCCGTCGTTTCCGAAGGTCTCGCCGAATATCTGCCGCTTTCGGAAATCAAAATGTGTTGTTCCGATGATGAATACAAATCGTTAAAACCGGATTCCTTCGGGCATTTCCCCGTCTCACAACTCAAATACAGCAGCCGGCTTGGACGCCTAATCGCCGAAGAATACAAAAAAAGAACCGGTAAATCAAAAAAAATGGTGGGATTGCAATTTGGTTATGAAATTCGTTGCAATCAACCGACCGCGTATGATGTTATTTTAGGGAGTCAGATTGGGGTTGGCGGTTACAAGGCTCTTGCGGAACTCGACAAAAACGGCGTGATGATTTCCGTCGGAAGTACAATGAATATTACGTATCCGGCTTTTGAGGAATTGATTGACATGAACCGGCTTCGTGCTTATGAGCGTCCTATTTCTGTCGGCAGCGATATTCACCAACTCGCACGTTATCTCGAAGGTTGGGTCAAAGATTAGTTAATTGTGAATAGTTTGATAGTTAATAGTGATTTGTTAATAATTCACAAACATTCTATTGACCGCAACATATTAAACCGTTTGCGTCTTTCACTATTAACTATTCGCTAACAACTATTAACTAATGAGGGTTTTTCTCATGGAAAAGTATGTTCGACCGGAAATTATTGCGATGAATGGTTACGTCCCCGGCGAACAACCGGAGTCGAAACAAATTATTAAACTCAATACCAATGAAAATCCCTATCGGGCGTCAGAAAAAGTTTATGAAGCAATTCGTCAAACAGCGGAGTTGGGGCTTTCGCGTTATCCCGATCCGGTTGCCCAAGCGGTTCGGAATGTTGTTTCGAGGAAATTCAATATTGATCCTGATTCGGTGTTATGCGGCAACGGCAGCGACGATTTGTTGACGATTTTGACCCGAACTTTTGTCGGCAACGGCGAATTGTTGAGATTGCCGTATCCGACGTATATTTTGTATCAATCTCTTGCGGAAATTCAGAGCGCAAACAGTGAGCGGGTTCCGTTCAACACCGATTGGACGCTTCCCGATACATTTTTTGCCGCCGCACCAAAACTCCGGCTGGTTTTCCTGCCAAACCCCAATTCCCCGTCAGGAACTATCCTTCCGAAAACACGGATTCTGGAAATCGCAGAAAATTTACCGTGTCCGTTGGTTGTTGATGAAGCGTATGCCGATTTTGCCGAAGAGCATTGTATTGATTTGGTTGAAAAATGCGACAAAATTATTGTTTGCCGGACTTTGAGTAAATCGTATGCGTTAGCGGGGTTGCGGTTTGGGTATCTTGTTGCGGCTCCGAAATGGGTGGAGCAGATGTTGAAGGTCAAAGATTCCTACAACTGCGATTCGTTAGCCATTGCCGCTGCTGCCGCCGCTATTGGCGATGACGGTTGGCTGTCGGAAAACCGGAAGAAAATTCTGGCAACACGCACACGTCTTACCGAACAAATGCGCCGGCTTGGATTTGATGTTCCAACCTCATACGCCAATTTTACATGGAATTCCCGAAAAGATCGGGCGTTGAAGCCGGTTTACGAATATCTGAAAAATTCCGGTGTTTTAGTGCGGTATATGAATTATCCGAAGTGGGGCGAAGGGCTTCGGATTAGTGTTGGTACGGAAGAACAGATAAACCGATGTCTTGATTTAATCGAAAAATCTTTATGAGAACTGCAACAATTACCCGTAATACCAAGGAAACTCAAATTTCATTAACGTTGAATCTTGACGGCAATGGTTTGTCGGCGATTTCGACGGGGGTTGGTTTTTTCGATCACATGCTGACGCTTTTTGCGGCTCATTCGATGTTAGACCTGAACATTGACGCGCAAGGCGATCTTCATATTGACGGTCATCACACGGTTGAGGATGTTGGAATTGTTTTGGGTCAGGCGTTTGTGCAGGCTCTTGGCGACAAACAAGGGATCCGGCGTTACGGTCATTTTACGCTTCCGATGGATGAAACATTGGCGACAGCGGCGATTGATTTTTCCGGTCGTCCTTGTTTTGTGTATCGGGTCGGATTTCAAACTCCGAAGATTGGTTTGTTTGATACGGAATTAGTTCATGAATTCTGGCAAGGTTTTGTGAACACGGCAAAGTGTAATTTACATTTGATTCTCCATTACGGGGAAAATTCTCATCATATTGCCGAAGCTCTTTTCAAAGCGGCTGCTCGATCTGTACGAATGGCGGTGGAGAGGGACTTGCGTCAATCAGGGGTTCCGAGTACCAAGGGAATGCTCTGAAATTTTCTCATTTAAGGGAAGGGATTAGAGTTAGAAGGTAGCCAAAACAACCGTTCGGCGAACGATTGCGTCGGCGTTAGCCGACCGGCATATTTCTTGTTGTCGGCAAACCGACAACGCAACCGCTACGGCAGGCGGTTGCCTATCTTATGAATTGTCAATTTTCACTGAAAAATTTATTTTTTGGGGATTCCAGCCATTTCTGCGAAGTTTCCAGCCGTGTCTGGAAACTTCGCAGAAATTCCCAAACTATAAGCAGACAAACGGTTTTCGGTATTTTTGGGGTTCATGGTTAATTTTCTGTAATTTTGTGGGAGGAAAGAGGATGTATATTTGCATGATGTAAAATTTGGACACCGGATTCTTGCATGGTATTTAGTGTTCTTAGAGCCAAATCATTCCAGTCTGAAGAGAATAAAAAAAGTGTAGAGGCATTTGTATCGAAA
>JAITQV010000724.1 GCA_031288765.1 Planctomycetaceae bacterium | reverse complement strand
AAAGTACTTATAATTACAGTGTTGTACGTTTGGAGAACCATAAAAAAATAGTCCTTTTGAACACCCTACCCAACGGGGCGTAATCATTTAAAAAATACGATGTTAGGATTTATGGGGATTGCGCCCTTCCAGGGCTTAAATTTATTTGTATTCCTCTTCGTAGGGCGTTGCCCTACGCTAGGATATTAAGGGCTTTCAGCCCTAGACAATCGAAACATCCAACATTGTACAAATTCACGGTCGGCTGACGCCGACGCAATCGTTCGGCGAACGATTGCCTACCTTATGAATTTTTAACCGCAAAATCGGCGAAGGGTTGCCTACCTCTTGATTGCCTACCCAAAAACAAAAACAACCTAAAAATTCGGCAATCCAAAAGATTGGCGAATGTTCGCCGATCTTGTGATTAACCATTTAACAAGACAACACTTCGGCGGAAAGTTGTTGCGTTGCCTGAATCAATGTAAATAAAAAATAAAATTGGGCTTGACAAGAATACAAAGTTTTCCGATGATCCCCCGCCAAATCAAAAAAACAACCCCCGTTTTTTTCCGCTTTGGTCAATTCAATCAGTTTTAAACCGGAAAAAATTCGGTCAATTACCAAAATGCAAACCGTAAAGCACAAAGTATTTGACCCCCTACATCACTGTTGATGGTGAATAATGAAAGTAATCAATATATTGCCACGATTTTTTATTGTCTCAATTGCTCTCCTTGTCTTGTCCGGCTTGAACATGCCCGGCATGTCGCAAGCACAAACCATTAGCAACGCGGACACATTATTGACCGCCCTAAACGATTCGGCTGTCAATACCATCAACCTGGGAACCACCCCCATCAATACCCGACGTGTTGACCCAAGTGATTCCACTCTTTATCTCGACTTTAACCCCGATGATATTGACCGCACCATCACGGTCGCCTCAACCGGCACAATCACAATCCGCTACAGCAGCTCCACAACACAAACAGCAGAAACCGACGGTATTGAATATTATCTCGCTTTTATCAACAACGGCGAAATCCGTTTTTCCGGCGCCGTTAATTTGAGCGGCAGTTATTCCTCCAACGCCCTGCTTACCGTCAGTGACGGAAACTTGACCTTCGATAAAACCGCAACATTCACTAATAATAAAGGTACGTCACGCGGCAGTGCCATTTATGCCGAATCCGCCTCCGCAACCTCCACCCTGACCTTTCAAGAAAACGCCGTATTTACCTCAAATTATGTCGAAGGAGACGGCGGCGCCGTCGGTCTGCTGCAAGGAATTATGAATGTTACGGGTGATGCCGCCTTCACCTCCAATACCGCCGAAGGTACCGGAGGCGCCCTCTGGTTGACCAACGGTTCAACATTAACCGTCGGAGGAACCGCAACCTTCTCCAAAAACGCCACCGTAAACAGCGGCGGCGGAGGCGGTGCCATTGCCGCCAGCGGAGGAACACTCACCTTCAACGGCGCATTTATCGCAGAAGAAAACTCCGCCTCCAGTAATGGAGGGGCGTTGCTCGGAGATTCCGGCGTGCAAATCGTTTTTAACGCCGCCGCAACCTTTAAGAAAAATAAAGCCGGATATGACCAAGCCGACCCAAGCAACTCCGCCACCGGAAGCGGCGGCGCCTTGTATTTTTCCGGCGAGGTCATCAATTTCAAAGAAACCGCCGCATTCGGAGGAAATGCCGCCGGCGACGGAAATACCGCAACCGAATCCGGCGGCGCCCTGTATGTTGAAAACGGTTCACAAATTAATTTTGACAAAACAACACTGTTTCAAAATAATTCCGTTGCGGCAGGAGACGGCGGCGCAATCTACCTCTCCGACGGAACTATCAATTTCAAAGCAGATACCACTTTTCAAAGCAATAAATCCGCCGGCGAATCCCGCGGCGGAGGTGCAATTTACGCAGATACCTACACAACTTCCATGATTTTTTCAGGAACAACCCAATTCCTGAACAACACCGCCTCCACCACAGGTACAGACGGCGGAAACGGCGGAGCAGTTTATCTCGCTTCGGTCGGCGATAACTCAACACCGGTTGCCGGTTTCGACGCACAGGGAAAAATGGTCTTCTCCGGTAATCAAGCTGTTCAGGGCGGTGCCTTTTACGCCTATGATTCCGTCGTACAATTCAAAGAACTCGAATTAATAAACAATACCGCCTCCTTCACAAATGATCCCAACGATCCCGATTCTCAAGGCGGCGGCGGTGCCTTTTTCGCCGAATCTTCACACATTACTTTTGACGGAATTACCACTGTTACGGGGAATAAAGCCACCGGCGGAAACGGCGGTGCCTTCTTCATAACTCAAGGCGGTTCAACCGATCCTGATAACCCCGATTATAACCTCGTTTTCAAAAATACCGCAACCATTACCGGCAATGAATCTAAAAACGGCGGTGCCTTTTTCCTAGACTCTTCCGCCGCCGTCTCGTTCGAAGGAACAACTACAATCACCGGAAATAAAGCAGAAAACGGCGGAGCCTTTCGGCTGCGCGACTCAATGACCGCATTCGGCGGAAATACGGAGATTTCAGGGAATACCGCTACGGGAAACGGCGGAGCATTTTATATTGCGGGAAATTCCGTTATCCTCGTCGAAGATCAATCAACCCTAAATATCAAAGCCGGAAGCGGAACAGCAAAGAACGATATTTATCTTGAAGCCGACAGCACTCTCCGGCTTCATACCAACGGCACAACATCCAATTTAACTATCGGTTCCGATATCTCCAACGATCCGAGCGGTGTTGCGACTATTACCAAAACCGGAGAAGGTTCCGTTTATATCGACGGCAACGCCTCCGCCTTTTCAGGGAATCTGACAATTGAAGGCGGAGATCTTTATGTCGGAAAAACAGGAACTCTCGGAAATATTAACTCCACCGAACTAACTATCGATACGGATGGAAGGTTGGTTTTGGATGTCGGTAAACAAGCCGCCGAAGCTGGCGACGCACGTATCTCCGTTACGGCAATAAATTTGGCAACCGGCGGAACCGGTCCGCGTATTGTCGCTAAGGCGTTGAATGATTCCGATGTTGCGAGTCCCGAAAAATACGCTTTCATTACACTCAACCAAGATGACGGAACAATACTTCAGGGTTTGATTGACGATAACCTGATTGGCAGTAATTTTGACTTCCTGCAATTTAACTCCGATATAACTCAGGATACCGCAAATAATACCGCAACACTCAATGTCTGGCTCACATACGATCCGGCTGCTCACGATTGGAAATTTGATCTGCCGCGTCCGGGCGACGAGTTCACATTAAACGCCCAACTAAACGATACTTCAAAAACCTTAACCGTCAGCGGACCGGGAATCCTCAAACTCAATAACGATAATACGGTTGCCGGACTTTCCGATGAGGCGGGAAAAAGTTCCGGCAATGTGGAATTACTCAACGGACACAGTCTTACGGTCGGCGGCAATGCGGACGCCGCCTTTTCGGGAAATATCACCGGAACAGGTAAATTTATCGTGAACGGCGGATTGAAACAAACATTGACCGGAACAAATACTCACAGCGGCGGTACGGACGTTTTGAATGGAACATTGACCGGAAATTCCGGCAGCTTGCAGGGAAATATTAACATCGGACAAACAGGAAATCTTACATTCGATCAAACAACCTATTCCGACCGCGAAGGAACATTCGCAGGCGTCTTAACCGGCAACGGCAATCTCAATATTGACGGCAAAACCGTTGAAAAAGGCGCCCAAGAAGACAGCGTTTTGCGTTTCACCAACAACAGCAGCGGATTCACCGGAACAACAAATATCCGCTCCGGCTGGCTTACTCTGGCGGCAAACGGTAATACTTCCGGCAATCTTTCCGGTTCCAATATTTTGATCTCTTCAAGCGGCGGACTTGGCGGCGCGGGAACCGTAAAAAGTGTTACGGTGGCGCAGGGCGGAGCGGTTCAGGCGTTTGAAGGAATATTGAAAGTAAATGAAAATCTCGAATATACGTCGGGCGGTGTTTTATACGTCATCGTCAATGCCGACGCACAAGGTAATGCAATCAATGTTGTTGACGTGGCGGGAACGGCAAAACTCGATAATGTCCGGGTCGATGTGGTTGGAGTCAATAATTACACGGAAGGAACGGATTATACGTTTCTCAAAACCGGCAACGGACTGAACGGGACAAGGTTTAGTAATTCGGAAGATACCTTTGAGGATTGGAAATTTACATTTGCGCCGAGTTCGGATGATAAGAATTATGTTGCGGTCGGTAAAAAGTCGGATGATCCCGGTCCAGACCCGCCCGATCCGCCTGAACCCCCAACGCCTGCCGGATTGGTTTGGAATCAGGCGCAGGTTGCCCGCGTTTTGGATAGGGTTGGTGAAGGTTTAACCGGATTTCAGGCGTTTATCAAAGACTTGAACACGCACAAAACAACAGACGCCGACGGCAATACCGAATATGACGCCGTTTACCGTAATACGACCAAGCAACTTGCCGGATCGGTTCGGCTTAACGGATTTCAGTTGAGTCTTTATTCGCCTTACCGCACGGTATTCAACAGGCTGGCGCTCGGCAGCGAATTGTACGGCAATTCTCCGGTTATCTACAACGGCGGCGGTTACGGACCCATCTCCGGTCTGGAACATCGCGGCGCCGGTGCCGGAGCAACAACTTACCGCGGTCAGTACGAACCGCTCAATCCGCATTTCACGGACGAAGCGGCAACCTGCGAAATTCCCCGTTTTATCGGTGAAAATAATTTTTGGGCGGATGTAACTCATCTCCAAACAAAAACAAAAGGCGACGGCAATTCCGACGGTTACGGAATTTCGCGAACCGGTTTTTTGATTGGGGTGGATATTCAGAGAAAACCAACTTCGCGAATCGGTGTTTTGTTCGGATATTTTGCTCCGTATCTCTGGCAAAACGCCGACAGAGCCGAAGCGGACGATTACCATGCCGCGTTGTATTTTCAAAAGAATTATTACGGCACGGATATTTACGGTTTTTTGGGTTACGCCCATCAGGAATACAATATACGGCGGTTTCTTAATTTGGCGGATGTTAATCAGGTGTACGGAACGGAACGTTACAGCGGCAAAACTTCCGGCGATAATTTCTCCATGAGTTTTGAATTATCGAAACCGCGTTATTACGGCAACAATTTTATTCTTCGTCCGCTTATCGGGCTGGACTATATTTTCGCATCGCAAAACGGTTATTCGGATTCGGGAACGCATTCCGGCTTATTTGGATTGCGGTATAACCGGGCGGAGTATGACCAATGGTTTATCCGTGCCGGTTTAAATCTCAAGCGTGAAACATTCCGTACCGCAACAAATTTCCGTATTCAATACATCAATCAATTCGGCAATCATCCTTATCCGGATGCCGGAGGGCAATTGATTTCCGCGTACAGTGTTCCGAACACGAACATGAACATTCGCGGGGTTAATTTAGGCAGGGATTATTTGAATTTGGGGTTTGGTTTGAACTGGTTTGTCAACAACGCGCGTTCTCGTTTTGTTTCATTCGATTACGACTTCAACACAAGCCGCCGAATTACTTCGCATGGAGTTTCTCTCATCTTCATCGAACATTTTTAACAGATATTTGTAAGGTGTTGTTTTATGTGTTCGATGCTACGGGTTAAGAGTTTTCCGCTCTATTTTCGGAACAAACAACTGAATAGATACAACATTTGCCTACCCGATACAAAAACAAGAGGTAGGCAACCGTTGGGTGAAAGCCCCTCGCCGTAGCGGTTGCGTCGGCGCTAGCCGACTGGGAAATTTGTCGGCGGACGATTACATCGGTGTTCGCCGACCTTCATATATGTGGTAGGGGCGAAAAATCTTTCGCCCACACACCATTCGCTAAATTCCGTCCCGTTAGGGACGAAATGTTGGTAGAAAACGGCGTAAAAAATAATCCGCGTCCCGTTAGGGACGCAAAATCGGTTTTATTCTTAAACATGATGAGCGGTTTTAATTTTGTTTCCATTTGACATTGTGTCCCTAGCGGGACACGCATTTCTTTTATAATATTTTTCTACCAACATTTCGTCCCTAACGGGA
>JAITQV010000500.1 GCA_031288765.1 Planctomycetaceae bacterium | reverse complement strand
ACTCCGTAAAAATCCCCAAACCATAACCATCTCCCCAAATTCAAATGTTGCCCCAACCCATAAAAATTGCTCTTGGTCAAAATAAAAAATTTTGCTAGAATCCGCCATTCAACATTGTAAAGAAACAATCTTTACAAAGAATCGGAATTGGAAAAGTTGATAACAACATTGATTTCGGAAGGCAAGGATGCCCCATTTGCGTATTTTAATAATTTTAATAGTTGCGGTTGTTTCAACGGGTATTTCGGGAATGTTATACCTCGTTGCGGAAGAACAGAACCGCCCGTTTCCCGCCCGTCCTTCGGCTTCTTTCGTAACAAACAACTTCACCAAAACGCCCCCGCCTTCCCTAACTTCCGCCCCAATTCCGCCCAAATCTTCCGACCAACTCCGCCATGTCCGCGAAGCTCTTTCCACAACACAGACCGCGCCTCCGTATCAATCCCCCCAACAACCCAACGAACAACCTGTCCAAACAGCAAATATCCAGAGTTACGGATTTTCGCCGGTTCAACAGGTTGCGGCGGTTGAACCGGTGCCGCCGTCCCGTAAATCAGCCCCCTATGAATCAATAGAAACACCGGAACCAATAGAAACACCGGAAAATACTACAATAGAATCCCAAACCAAAATAACAGCCGAAAAACAAAATAATCAATTACTCGATAAACCAATCGGTTCGGCTAAAACCGAAAATAATAAACGATTGATCAACCGACCCAAAATAGCAAACGCCATCACCCCCTTAATACCGGTTTTGGGCAGTCTGTTAATTGTCATCGGCGCATTTTTCATTCTCGTGTTCTTTCTCAGAAAAGTGTCGCCGAAAAGCAACCGCCTGCTCCCCAAAGAAGCGTTCGAAGATTTGGGGCGTGCGGTTTTGACCCAGAAAATTCAACTTCACCTTTTACGTCTCGGCAACCGGCTGCTTTTGGTCTCGATTACACCGGAGGGAGTTGCTCCGATTACGGAAATCACCGACCCCGACGAAGTTGTACCTCTACTGGGATTATGCCGGCAACTCGATACACATTCCTCAACAGAATTTTTCCGTAAAACGTTGAGCAGTTTCTCAACCGGCGGAACCGAAGGCGGTTATTTCGGAACGGATGCCGCCAATGTTAATAAAATCAATGCGGAAAACAGAAAAAACTCCCTGAGGAACAACCAATCAAAACAATCAGCATTTGTCGATCTTTACAGCGAACCGGACGAAAGCCTCGCCGAAATTCTTGCAAAGAGAGGGCAACATGGTTAAAAAGATAACCCTTATCATAAAACAAAATTGCCGATACCCCGCATCACCAAATCAAACCGGCAAAATCAATATGTTTAAGAATTTATTGGTTTTTTTATTGCCGGTGATTTTGGTTTTTACATTATTTTCACCGGTGTTGCCGCAGGAAGCAACAATGAACAATTACAACCCGCGCCGTCCGCCGGGAATGTATGCGAATCGTGTGGAACCGCATCTCTGGAACCCCGAACCCGACGCCAATAACGCCGCCGTTAACCGTTCCAATGATGATACGTTCCTGCCGACACAAACTCCGCTCGATCCGCCGGTCATGGAAAATCCGCCCCAACCCGGTGATATGACGCTCGGTGTTCCCAAAGAAATTTTACCCGGAGCCGATTTTTTGCGAACTCCCGGCGGTTTGGTCTCTACATTGCAAATCATGGTGATTTTAACCGTGATTACATTGTCGCCGTCAATTATGATTATGACAACTTCGTTTGTGCGGGTGATGACTGTTTTGGCGGTGTTACGGCAGGCAATCGGCACAAATCAATTACCGCCCAGTCAGGTAATTACGGCGTTATCGCTTTTTATTACGATGTTAATTATGATGCCGGTTTGGTCGGAAGTTTATACCGAATCGGTTTTGCCGTTCAGCGAACGCCGTATTGGGCTTGAAGTCGCATGGGAAAAAGGGGAATTACCGGTTCGGCAGTTCATGGCGGCTCAAATCGAACGTTGCGGCAATACCGATATTGTTCTCGAACTCCTGCGCTACGTAAAAGATTACAAAGCGCCGGAATATCTGACATGGCGGAATGTTCCTTGGCGGGCATTGCTGCCGGGTTTTATGCTGAGTGAATTGAAAACATCCTTTCTAATCGGTTTTCAAATTTATTTACCGTTTTTGGTTCTTGACATGGTTATTGCCAGTGTTATGGTGTCGATGGGAATGATGATGTTGCCGCCGGTGATTATCTCGCTGCCGTTCAAATTAATGCTTTTTGTTTTGATGGACGGTTGGAATCTTGTGGTGATCATGCTTATTGACAGTTTTGAACCTTACGTACACGGAATGCCCCTCGCAACAACCTTTCGGAATGTCCTCCAAATATCAGGGTTCGGATAATCAACATGCCCAAAAGAATTTCGCAAAAAAACAACCGTAATTATTCAGCATTATTCAGCGGAATGTTTTTTGCCTTACGCTTGGCAAGGGCAACATATTAGTAGAGAGTTGACAGTGGAATAATGTAGGGGCGAAAGATTTTTCGCCTTTACCAACGGCGGAATTTACGGTTTTTTGAATTGTTAATCAAGAAGTCGGCGAACATTCGCCAATCTTACGATTAACAATTCAAGAGGTCGGCAAATGTTCACCGACCTCTTGATTAACAATCCACAAGGTTGACAAATACCCCTCAGCCTTTCAGAATCCTGAGAGCCTCTTCCCGATAACATTCCATTAAATACGGGATCTTCGTAATCTTGGCACACTCCTCCGTAAGAGACATCAATTCGTTTCTGGTAATTTTAGAAATATTGAATTTTCTGGCTCCTGCCATGAGTTGCTGAAGCCCGACCTTGATCTTGTCGGCATAACTGTAGATTCCAATCGCACCAAGCGGTATATTTTGAATCTCCTTCGCCCCAACAATATCCCTGACCTTTTCATAGTTGACAAAAATCTCTTCCGGTTTGCTCCCAAACTCGGAAACCGATTTCGGCAAATTGTTTTCTTGAAGCCATTGCTCAATATTTTTGCCGACCATTCCCGGAATCATCAGCGCCCGACCCATACACACAGCCTTAACATAAGGAGCCCCCAACGCCAACGCCTTGAAAACCCCGTCCTCCGAACTAAAACCGCCCGCAAACGCCATATCAGGAACCCGTTCCCCTCGCGCCGCCAAAATAGACGCATATTCATACGCCGCACTGTGCAGATAAAGCGACGGAACTCCCCATTCCTCCATCATTCGCCAAGGACTCATGCCCGTTCCGCCGGACGCCCCGTCAATAGTCAATAAATCAATCTTCGCCTTCGAACAATACTTGATTGCCATCGCTAACTCTTTAAGACTGTATGCTCCGGTTTTGAGCGTGATCCGCTTATAACCAAGAGAACGCAACCGCGAAACCTCGCCCATAAAACCTTCTTCAGTAACAAAACCAAGCCGGCTATGGCGTTCAAATTCCTTAATTGCTCCCGCCTTGAAAGACGCCTGAATAATCGGATCAGACGGATCCGGCGTAACTATGTAACCGCGCTTTTGAAGCTCGATTGCCCGCTCCAACTGAGCAACCTTGATCTCGCCGCCAATACATTTCGCCCCTTGACCCCATTTCAGTTCAATGGTTTCAATTTTGTGCTTGTCGATAATATATTCGGCAACTCCGAGATTGGTATCTTCGACATTCATTTGAATCAGGATTTCCCCGAAAGACCCGCGATACTTTCGGTAGGCTTCAATCCGCCGATCCATATCCGGCGCTTTAACAACTTTTTTGCCGGCGTTCAGTTCAAGTTTCGGATCAATTCCGCAAACATTTTCGCCGCAAACGATAGTTACGCCGGAAAGTGCCGCGCCGACAGCGAAATGTTCCCAATTTTTGCGGGCAATCTCTGTGGAACCTAAAGCGCCGGTAAAAATCGGAACCGTCATCGTAACTTTTTGATCCCATCCGTAAGAGGTTTCGGTGTTGACGCTTGGGAATCGGGCGGTGTCGGGCGACGCAACAACACCTTCCGGTAATCCCGCCGCTCCTTCGGCGTAACCCTGAATATTCAGATGAGAATAATCAACAGGGTAATTCTTGTCGCCGCCGGCGGTTACTTCGCCGAAAGGACCCGGATAAATCAGTTCACGTCCTCTAAATGCGGCTTTGAAAATTTCACAGTTGCCCCGGCAACCGTCAATACAGCGTGAACATAACCCGCTGCACGGGACAATACTTCGGGAACGGTTGACGGTTCTGGTGGCGTCATTACTGTTGGGAGTTTGTAAATTCATTGTTTGCTCCTTATAAAGGGTTGGGTTATTGCAATCGACTTTTGCAATTTATAGGGTATTAACAACTTACACGCAAAATCCGTCCGTCTTACTGCCCAATCGGAAAACACAAGGAAAACACAAGGAAAACAACAATCGTAAATCCCTGTTGTGATCGCCGCTGTAATTCCCCGTGAAAACCGCCAAACCGCAAAATATCACGACAATTTTGTCGAATTCTTTATTTTATGTATTTGCGGTTTCCTGAATTTGGGTGGAGTTGGGCAGTGTTGAACTTACATTTACGTAGTAAACGACGTGATTGTAGCAATTCCGGTAATTTTTGAATAGGGAGTGGAGGAAAATTTTTCAAACTATTTTTGGGTTTACCGGCGGGTTGTTTAGTTGTATTTTGTTTTGAGACGGATAAAATACCGGCATTATATCTTTAACATCTTTGTATTTTGTAAATTATTGAAAAGGTATTATGTTACGGCGTTTTATTGAATGGGTTGATTCGTGGAGTGAACATATCAATCCTCTTGTTCTTCGTGACGTGCGGAGAATGGTTCGGAATCACACACTTCTTTGGATTCTTAGCGCGTATTGTATTGCTACAATACTTATCGTTGCTATCACTTGGAATAACAGCGAGGCTTTTGTATATGCCTCTTGGGTGGTTGTTGGGGCAATTTGTGTTTTTGGAATATTTTCCGGATTGATAGCTATCAATGATATGTCAAGCACGTTCGTTAAAGATGAACTATTTCTTATGAACGGATTATCACCGCGCCAATATTTACATGCTTACATAACAATATCAAACATCATTTCACTGTTTATCATTTCCCTTTCACTACCACTGTTGACTGCCCTGCAGCTTATTGGAAATCAGAGATTGAATTTACCTTCTTTGTACATTATTCCGATACTTGCCTTTTTAATCGGGCAAACCTTAAATTTGTTTTGCTTGTCGTTTAAGGCACATTTCATATCGCCGGGCATTAAAAGTTTTCCGACAATACGAGAACAAATAGGGATTGTTTTGTTAATATGGTTCTCTGGTTTTATACTTTGGATACTATTTATACTATGGTTCGTTGTTACGGCTTTACTGAAAGCAGTTTTCGACATACCGTCGTTTCATCTCTACAATAGATTGGGTTGGATTACAATTTATTTTCTTCTCCCGATGATCTTATTGATAATATCAGCAACTGCCTACAAATTATGCCGTTACGGATTCAAGATAAATTATAAACCAAGATATCGGGGTATATTCTATAATATTTTCATTTACAGTATCGTCTATATTTTTCTTCTTGGAATTTATTTTGTTCTTGCATTGTTATTCCGATAGCGGTTTGTCCTCTTCCTCGAAATGTCCTGCAATTGTCTGCCCGCAAAACCGGCAACAGGATTCCGTGTCGATATTATATTCATTGATTCGGTAGCGGTTGCGTGAAATGACCGTTTGATGACATTGCGGGCAGTAGGTTGTTTGACCGGCGGGATCATCAATGTTGCCCGTGTAAACAAAACGAAGCCCCGCCGAAAGAGCAATTTCACGCGCCCGAAACAACGTTTGAGCGGGAGTCGGCGGCAACACGGTCAATTGATATGCCGGATAAAACGCCGAAAAATGAACCGGCGTTTCCGCTCCGAGATTTTGTACCAACCATTGGGAAAGCGATTTTATTTCCGCTTCCGAATCGTTGAGTGTTGGGATCAAAAGTGTTGTAACTTCAAGCCAGGTCGTGGATTGGCGGGCAAGATAGCAAAGAGTCTCCAAAACCGGTTCCAACCGGCTGCCGCAATATTTCCGGTAAAATTCATCCGAAAACGATTTAAGATCGATATTGGCGGCGTCAATTTGATTGAAAAACGGGCGGCGTTCTTCTTCGGCGATGAAACCATTCGAGACGGCAACCGTTTTAATTCCTTCGCGGCGGCATTGCCGGGCAACATCGAGAACATATTCCGACCAAATAACCGGTTCGTTGTACGTGAAGGCAACACTCCGGCATTGCAAACGTTTTGCCGAATCAACAATTTCTTCCGGCGTAGAATTTTTTTTGAGCAATGATAAATCCCGCGAACGCGCCGTCGTCCAATTCTGGCAAAACCGGCAATCAAAATTACATCCGATGGAACCAAACGACAAAACCTGAGAACCGGGGTAAAAATGGTTCAGCGGTTTTTTCTCAATGGGATCGATTGCCAAACCGGTGTTCCTGCCGTAAGCCAGTAGAACAATTTTACCGTTCCGGCATGTCCGAATACCGCAAAATCCCAAGCTTCCTTCTTGGATTGAACAATAACGCGGACAACGATTACATAGTGTCATTCGATTTTTGGGAAAACAAAAAACCGTCGGGTCAATCCTTTGAGCCGGCGGTGAAGCTTCGTCATCCGATACGAAATACCGAATGAGAAGAGGAGAAAAAAATCCTTTTTTTTCTCTATTATTTTCGGAGTGATCCTTTGCTTCCTGCATTGGAAAGCACTACGCGGACCGCAGGTCAAGCCCTCAAGCCGCCCCAATGCGTGTCCGATTAACGTCAAACATCCTTGTGTGACATCATTTTCATGATTGCGAAAAGATATGAAAAATTACTATTTTCGTCAAGACGAATTTGCGGGAGTTTTCCGGTTTTTTTCAAAAATTCTCTGTTTTTCGGGAATGGCATGAGTTTATGGGTTGGTTAGGGGGTTGGGGGAATATTGGGGCAACGCCGCCGATTCGTTTTTTATATAAACGTCATGTAAGTTGGGAGGTTGGGGGAATATTGGGCAATACCGCCCCCAAAACCTAAGATAAGGAGTATTGATTCAATCCTTTGTTGAGTAATTGCGCAAGACAAACCTTATTTCCAGCCTGATTTTCAACCTTATTTTTCCAAACAAAACAACCTTAGTAACCCAAAGTCCCAAACCAATCAACCTTATTACTTTATTAAGAAATAGAGAATAAGGTAATAAGGTTAATTTTGTGAGGAAATTTTGGCTACTAAGGTTGTTTTGTTGGAAAAATCAGGTTGAAAATAAGGTTATGTGGAAAATATTCCACTGAATAGATACAGAACTTCAAGGAACAATTTCCATGTAATCTTAATGTTTTCAGGATATTATGGAATATTTCGTCCTTGGGAACGGAATCCGCGGACTCGAG
>JAITQV010000436.1 GCA_031288765.1 Planctomycetaceae bacterium | reverse complement strand
AACCCTTTGTTAATTAACGTGAATAGTTACAAACAAAGCGGTTACAAAATCAAAAAATACGAAATTAGACGGATTCATTAGATTCGTCGGTTGTTTCCGGTGTATTATTTGTTTCGGGCGGATTTTCATCTTTTGGAATTCGTTTCACGGCAACCAATGTATCATCCGAGTCGAGATTCATTAAACGGACACCTTGCGTGTTGCGTCCCATCACCCGAATATCCGCAACCGCAATTCGTTGAATTTGTCCTTTTGCCGTAATCATCATCACCTCGTCATCATCACGAACACGAGTAATACTAATCACCGCCCCATTCCGTTCCGAAGTCTTGATGTCCTTCAACCCTAAACCGCCGCGATGTTTTGTTGTATAACGTAAATTAGTATTCAGATCATCGCCGTCAGTATTTTCCGTATCAACACTATCCATATCAATACTGTCCGTATCAGTATTTTCCGTATCGGCAACGTCCATATCAACACTGTCCGTTTCGGCATCATCGGAAATATCGCCGGTTTGCGATTCATCAGCAATTGCCGCTGAATCTTCTGCGCTATCTTCGGCGTTTTCGTCTTCCGGTAAGTTTTGGTCTTGGGGAATTTCTTCGGGTGCGCCGTTGGGACCAATTGGTGTTCGTTTACCGTAACCGTTAGCGCACGCCGTCAGAAGCGTCATATCCGGCGACGCAACAATCATACCGACCGCCGAATCGCCTTTTCGCAACCGTATTCCCTTAACACCGCTTGCCGCACGTCCCATCGCCCGAACATCCGTGTGACGAAAACGAATTGCGTTACCGGTTGCGGTGGACATAATCAATTCGTCGCCGGGACCGACAACCGTTACATCAATCAATTCGTCGCCTTCACGCAGTTTGATCGCAATCAGCCCGCCTTTGAGCGGACGCCGAAACGCGGAAAGAGCCGTCTTTTTCACAAGTCCGTTTTTCGTTGCCAAAACAAGATAATGGTCGGGAACATCGAAATCTTTAATCGCCCGACAATCCGCAATTTGTTCACCCGGCGCAAGATTCAACAAATTAACAATCGCTCTGCCTTTTGAAGTCGGCGGAAGTTCCGGTAAACCGTACACTTTATGCCAGTAAACCTTGCCAAAATTCGTAAAGAACAATAAATAATTATGCGTTGTTGTAATAAAAAGATGTTGAATCGGGTCTTCATCGGCAACTTTGGCTCCAATTCTGCCTTTACCGCCGCGTTTTTGCGCACGGTAAATGGAAACCGGCGTCCGCTTAATGTAACCGCTTTGTGAAATTGATACAACCATTGTTTCTTCTTCAATCAAATCCTCAATATCAATATCAATCGCTTCATCACCGGAAATTTCAGTGCGGCGTTTATCTCCGTGTTTTGCCTTAATTTGCTGCAAATCGTCCCGAATCATATCCCGAATCAAATTTTCATCGGCAAGAATTTTCAAATATTCCGCAATTTCCAATAAAAGATTACGGTATTCTTCGCCGAGTTTTTCCTGTTCGAGATTGACGAGATGTCCCAACGTCATACGGAGAATGGCGTCGGCTTGTACCGGAGTCAAAGTGTAAGTTTCACGAATACCGCGTTCAATCAGGAAACCGGCAAATCCCGCTTGCAACGCCCGTTCCAACATTGCGGACGGACATTCGATCAGCATAAGCCGTTGTTTTGCTTCCGCCTGCGTTGCGGAAGTACGAATAGTCCGAATCACTTCGTCAATATTAGCATGAGCAATCACCAATCCTTCGACCGTGTGTTTCCGTTTCCGGGCTTTTGACAACAAAAATTGAGTGCGGCGGCGAATCACTGTAATCCGGTGCCGGATAAATTCTTCAACCAATTCTTTGAACGTGAAAATTCGCGGTTTGCCGTCAACAAGCGCAAGAAGAATTATCGAAAAGGAATCCTGCAACGGCGTGAATTGATAAAGCTGGTTCAACACCACTTCGGGGTCGGCGTCTTTTTTAACATCAACAATAAGACGAACCGGCTCTTTAAGATCGGATTCATTATGAATAGCGGCGATACCGGGAATTTTGCTTTCTTTTCCGTCTTTACCTTTTCCTTCTTTGGCGACCAATTCGATTTTCTTTTCGACATCGTCCCGTGCTTGTTGATAGGGAAGTTCGGTGATGATGATTCGTGTTTTTTTATTGGTTTCCTCAATTCGTGCTTTCGCCCGAACCATAATTGTCCCGCGTCCGGTCAGATAACCTTGCCGGATTCCGTTCCGTCCGCAGATAATACCGCCGGTCGGAAAATCGGGACCGGGACAAATATTGAGCAATTCCAGCGGTGAAATGCCCGGATTATCCAGCACCGCCATAATCGCGTCACAAACTTCACCGGTGTTATGCGTTGGAATACTTGTTGCCATCCCGACCGCAATTCCGTTGGAACCGTTGACCAAAAGATTGGGAAATTTTGACGGCAACACGGTTGGTTCCATCCGTTGTTCATCGTAAGTCGGGATGAAATCGACGGTATCGAGTTCGAGGTCTTCGAGCATGAGAGCCGCTGCCGGAGCGAGTCGGGCTTCGGTGTAACGCATGGCGGCGGGCGGCATTCCCGAAATGGAGCCGAAATTACCTTGTTTATCAATGAGGACTTTTCGGACATTCCATTCCTGAGCCATACGCACAAGCGTTGGATAGATTACCACATCGCCGTGCGGGTGATAATTGCCCATTGTTTCACCGCAGATTTTAGCGCATTTTGTTCGGCTGGCGCCGGGCGAAAGATTTAAGTCGTTCATAGCGACGAGGATGCGCCGTTGTGACGGTTTGAGACCGTCCCGGACATCCGGCAATGCACGGCTGACAATTACGCTCATGGCGTAAGTCAGATAACTATTTTTCATTTCGTCCGCAATGGAGAGTTGCAACAGCCGTGTACCGTTGTTATTGCCGTCCGGATTGGGATTGGGATTGGAATTGGGAGTTTCGGAAGGTTCTTCAAACGGGAGATTTGTATCAGACATTGGTTCGGTTTTGGTAAACGTAAATATTTTTGAGAAAAGGGCTTAATATTTTCTTATTAAGGTTTCAAATCATCAAAACGTGTTGTTTATTATATTGAAATAAGACATTTTTACAACGGGGGACATGGCGGATACATAATAAACTTTTTGTATCTCTTCAGTCAGGTAGA
>JAITQV010000430.1 GCA_031288765.1 Planctomycetaceae bacterium | reverse complement strand
GTCACCCACGGTTGTGTCAACAATAGGGGCGAAACATTTTTCGCCCCTACATTGCGGCGGTGGGTGAAAACCCTTCGGCGAAAGGTCGCCTACCTCTTGTTAGCAAACCTCCGGCGGTTGCGTTGCGTTTCACCATCGGTTATGCACATCTCGCTCTTGCGGGTTTAGGAAAAAATCAGATGGAAAAGGAGAGTTTTTGATCAAATAATCTTTTAATCTTTGCCGGTATTGAAAAACAAACGGAAATGTTTGATAATTCTCGTTGTCTTGTTTGCCTGTTGCCGAATAAGATTGGAGAAAAGACAACAATATAACATCTTCCGAATCTTCCGAAAAAATTGATTTTTGGAAAAAACAAATCGTAACCGCAGCCCAGCCGCATTAACAATTACGACAAAAGGAACCCCAAAAATGAGTACCAATACCGCACAACAATTCGCCGAAAATCCCAGCCAAACCCTAGATCAAAAAATTGATGAAACAAGACGTTTCATTCGGCATATTGACCTTTTCCTCTCATTTTTCTCACTCCTGACAATTCTTTTTGCGGTTTTATTTGCGGCGGTTCTTGCCGATCATTGGTTTTTCGCTGACGGTTTGTCCATGTCCCTACGGTTTGGTATTTTTGCCGTTATTCTTTTTATTTTTGCGTTTTACATTTACCGCCGGATTGTTCCGCTCCTGCTCTATCCCATCAATCCCGTTTACGCCGCAAGTCTATTGGAAGAAAGTACCCCGTCTCTGAAAAATTCCATCGTAAATTGGATACTGCTCCGAAAAGAACGACTCGAACAAGAAAATACTCGCAATGATAAACTGGCGGAACGAATGTTTGACGGTGTTACCCAAACCGCCGTCTCCAATGCCCATAACATCTCTTCGGAACGGGCGGTTGATTTACGCAGTCTCACCCGATGGGGAATTGCCCTTACCCTCTGTTTTCTATTTTTTGTCGCCTATGCCGTTTTTTCGCCCAAAAGTCCGCTTACATCGTTGGCTCGGATTATCCTGCCCATCAGCAATATCGAAAAACCGCAGGCAGTACGCTTTCTAAATATCGAACCCGGAAATACCGTCGCTCTGCAAGGTGAAAAATTAACCGTTTCCGCAGAAGTTGCCGGTCAAAGTAATGAACCGGTGTATCTTTTCTTCTCAACCGACGACGGTCAATTTGTCCGGCAGGCAATTCCAATGTCTCTTCCCGAAGGAAAAACACGGTACGAAGTTTCGTTTCCGCCGGGAAAACAGGGATTTACCGGCAGTGTTGATTACTGGATTGCCCAAGACGACAGCCGAAGCGGAACTTTCCGCATCGAAGTTCGCCCGACCGCATCCATCGAAATCGCTTCATTGAATTACCGTTTTCCCCCTTACACCGGATTGCCGGATGCAACTGTTGAAAATAGCGGGGATATTCGTGCTGTTGAGGGGACGGAGGTTAAAATCGGGGTTCGAAGCACTCTCCCGTTGCAGCGAATTGATATGGTGTTCGATAACGATCCGGTCAGAATTGTCGGAATGAAACTCTCCGATAATAACCCGTCGGAAGCCGCCGCAACTATCACCCTGAAACTCGATCCGAAAAACACTAATTCGACAACAATTCGGAAATTTTTATTTCGGGCAACCGACTTGGAAGGGTACGAAAGCCGCCGAAGCGGTATTTTCCGAATCGAAGTGTTGCCGGATCAGCCGCCGAATGTTCAATGGGCGGATACCGATACCAAATTGAAAGATGTTGCCCAATTGGATTTGCCGCTCAATAGTTCGTTGGAATTGCCGATTCAGGCGGAAGATCGGGATTTTGGTTTGCGGTATTTGCGGTTCCATGTTGAGTCCGGCAACAAGCAAATCCGCCCCGTCGAACTCTTGGAATCATCGGCAACCGGACCCACCGAATACAAAGGTTCGATTCAACGTAAGGCGGTTTTCTCCCCAATCACAAGCCGGCTTGCCGAAGGTGATTCCGCTGAGATTTGGGCGGAGGCGGTGGATACAAAATTCCCCGACCCGAACAACGCAACAACCCGCCGGATTACAGTACGAATTGTTGCCCCGCAAAAACA
The DNA here is from genome assembly GCA_031288765.1 of Planctomycetaceae bacterium. GTDB lineage: Bacteria > Planctomycetota > Planctomycetia > Pirellulales > Thermoguttaceae > WRKP01. Next base: position 2,656 of record JAITQV010000430.1, on the reverse strand, counting down.
GGAACAACCGCCTCGTGAAAATGAGCAAAAGCCCGATGGTAATGATAATGATAATAAGGAAAAACAAGGCAAAGAACAGGATAAAGACCCAAACAAAGATAATGAGCGGAATAACGATATTGATAAGGAACAGCAGCAACAAGACAAGGAACAGCCGGAGAACAAACAGCGGGAACAAGAAAAAGATCAAAATTCGCAAGACAATGCGGACAACCGCGAACCCAATGACCGTTCAAACGATAATCCGTCCGAAAAACCGGAGGACAATGATGAAAACGATGAAAACGATAAGGAAAACGGTCAAAAACAAGACGGTGAACAAACCGGAGAAAAAAACGAACAGCAACAGCAATCGGGTGATACACAAAATGGCGGGAAAGAAAACGAAAGGGAACAAGGTAAAGAATCCGGTGAACAGGATAATTCAAACGAGCCGAACCGTGAACCTTCGGAAGCGGGTGAAAATACTGTCGGCAACAATAGCGGAGATAATACGGATAATAATAAAACAGACAAGAATAAAACGGATACTTCAAAAGATGATTCCGGCAAAGAAGATTCGGAACAGAAACAGGATAATCCGTCTTCAAAGGGAGAGCGTCAAAATAATACAGCCAATAATACTGGCAATAATACTGATAATAATACTGCCAAAAAACCTGTTAATCCCGAAACTCAGGACGGTGATGCAATGGAAGAAATTATAAAACAGATGAAAAAGGAAGGGAAATTTGATGATAAAAAACCGAATGACCGGAACAACGGCAACAACGAACAGGGCAATAACAACCGGAATGATAACAATCAAAGCGATACCGATCAAGGCAGCAATAATCAGAATCGCAATCAGCAAGATATTAACGAACAGTCTTCTAATCGGAAGGAAAAAAATCAGAAGGAAAAAGAAAATCAAACGGATTCAAAACAACCGGATTCGATGCCCGATTCAAAGCAGGGACAACAAAATCAAAGTGATCAAGGTTCCGGCAAAGAAGGTGAACCGGCATCCGAACAAAGCGATTCTCAATCGAATGAGGCAACCCCCAATGATAAAGCAAACCCAACGGACACGAAAAACAGCGGGCAAACCAACAATAGTGAGCAATCCAGCAATAGTGAGCAATCCAACAATGACGAGCAAACCGGCAACGAGCCGGCGAACAGCGGCGGTAACCGGCAGGAGAAATCGAAACCGGCTTCGGAATTTTCGGATAAACAGGGCGATGATCGGAAAACCGGTGAGCAGGTTCGGGAAGTTCCGGTTGATCCGGCGGACAAGAGTTTACGGCAACGCGATGATTCGCTTGATCCGAATTCAAAGCAACGCTCGAATCAAGGTAATGATTCGGACAAACCGAAAAAGTCTGATATTGATACGCCGAACAATTCTGTTTCCGGCGGCAACGAAGGCAAAAATCAGGAAGCGCAACAGCAAGAACAAAACAGTCAAACGCAATCCGCCGAACAAAGTAAAACCGCAAGCAAAAGCGAAAACGGAGTTGAAAAGCGGGACGGTGAAAAACAGGACGGAAAAGAGCAAAACGGAACGGCGAAAAATACTCAATCCGATGAGAATAAACCGGAAGCAGGACAATCAAACCAGTCGGATTGCGATGAATCCGGCAACAATCAGAACAATTCCAATCGGGATAATTCCAATCAGGGTAGTTCCAATCAGAGTAATTCTAATCGGAACAATTCTAATCAAGGGCTTCCCAATCAATCTGATTTACCGGAAGGCGGCAATACTGCGTCGGGCAAAAATCAATCGGGCGAAAATCAATTGAGTAAACAGCCGCAAGATTCTGCATCGAATACGTTGTTGCCGGAGGGGGGGCAAGGGGCTTCGGTGTCGAATGTTGAAACGCCGCCGGAAGACCCGAATTTGGAGTACACGAAAAAAGTAACCAATCTTGTTTTGGAATATCTTGAGGATCAATTGAAGGCGAAACCGAATCAGGAACTTTTAGACAATCTTGGTTGGACGGAGGAGGAGCTTCGGGATTTTTACCGTAAATGGCAGGAGATGTCCGAGCAAAGCAAACGTTCTGAATCTCAAACGTCAAACGACGACATTCGGTGGAAAGAGGCGTTTAAAAGTCTTGGTTTGAAACCGGCTCATGACCGGCAACAATTACAGAAATCCCGAACGGAGGTTCAGGATAAGAGCAAAGTTACGGAATCGCAACGATTTGTTCCGCCTTCCGCAATTAAGGAACGTTTTAAACGTTATACCGAAGGAATTGGCAAATGAATTGGTAAACGAATTGATAGACGCAATTTATTCTGTGTTAAACGCAATTTGTTCTGTGATAAACGCAATTTGTTCTGTGTTAAACGCAATTTGTTCTGTGTTATGGTTTCTGTAATTCTCTGTTGCCGGCGCACCGCCAACGCAACCGTTCGGCGAAGGGGTTTCACCTAACGGTTGCCTGCCTTGTGAATGTTAATCGTAAAATCTGCGTCATCTGCGGACACGTCTTAAATCCGCTTGCGCCGCCTACCGCTTGCGGCACAAACCCCAAACTCCAAACCACACACCAATTACGGGATTACGGCGGACAGGAGTTCCCCCCAAGGTCCTTTTTCGCCTTTGGTGTTTTCCCAACGAAGGCAAATATAAACCCGTTTTCCCCGATCACTTTCCTCGAAGGTC
>JAITQV010000348.1 GCA_031288765.1 Planctomycetaceae bacterium | reverse complement strand
TTAGGAAATAATGTTATGCTTATGAGTTTTTCAACAATTCCGCTCGTCCAGCCCCAACGCTCCGTAATTCCTTGGTGGAAACGGTTCGGAACGTTTTGTTACCGCCTTTGGGACGATTTACGTTCCCAATTTTCCAACAACCCGCTGGATCAATGCCGTTGGATACGGTTCGCTCCCTCGTTAAAAAATGTTTCGGAGAACCCCAAAGACCAACTCGCACGCGCCGGCGAAAAAGAAGCCGTGTTGATGCTTCGCGAAAAAGGTTATACCATCCTGCAACAAAATATCCGAATACCGGAAGGTGAACTGGATATTGTTGCTCGCGACGGCTCCGTGCTTGTGTTTCTGGAAGTCAAAACACGACGGAAACAAAAATTCGGAAAACCGTCGGAAACCGTCAAAGAAATAAAACGTCAACGACAAATCATCATTGCACAACAATTTATGTCCATTTGCCGTATTACAAATATTCCGTACCGGTTTGATATTATTTCGGTTTTTTGGCCCGTTGACGCCCCGCCAAATATCCAACATATCGAAAACGCCTTTTCCGTCAACAATGAAATACAACAATGAAACATAACAATGAAACATAACAATGAAAAACAATAACCCGTTTATCGGGCGTTTTCAATCCCGCTCCTAATTCCGCTGAGTTCGCTTTTTGCCGCTCCCTCTTTCCGGTAAATAATCGTTGTGTTAAGAACCGGTGAAGAACTATCAATCGCCTGCGTCTCCATCAGCGACTCGTTCTTCAAATTGAAAAGTTTTTCCAAAAGAGATTCGATTAAAGAATGTGATTTTTCAAATTGTTTGAGATCCAACGCCGATTTCAAATGCGACGGCTCAATAAAAACCTGTAACGGATTATCCCAATGCTGCTCCTCTGCAATATGACGGAGAACTTGTTGCTCCAACCGGTTCAAGTCATGCGCCGAACACAATTCACGAAATAAATTCCAAGGATTGTCCAACGAAACAACATACCGCTCCCAATAATATTTATGTAATAAATAAAACAAAATAATCGTCAGAACAAAAAAAACGGCAAGCAAAAAATAATAGTACGACAAGATCGATTTGGGATTTTCCTGTTGCATTGATTGCGTGATGGTTTCCCATTTCTTTACCTGTTCCTGACTGAGTTTTGTTTTGCTGCCGGACATTTCAGGGTCGTCCTGTTCCTTTTCCGGTCGAAATAAATTCCTGCCGGCTTGAAGCGGAACATTCATAGCTAATAAAACAAACAATAATACCAATAGAATAATAATCGTTTTTCTCATTGTTTTCCTCCGTCTTTTTTTGTTGCGTGATGTTAATGGTAAAAATAATACATCGAAGAACCGGCAGATTGTGATAAAAAGAATTTGCGGTTTGAGATTACGGTTTTTTCGGTTCGCCTTCGGCAAGAGCAACGGCTTTTTGTAACCATTGGGCTCGCAAAATATTACCGGAACCCGACGGACTTCGGACGGTTCGTTCATAATGCCGTATTGCATCATCGTATTTCTTTTCCCGCTCGGCAATACGCCCTAAAATATATTCGATACTGTTTTGCCAAGGATTCAACGGACTGCGTTGAATACTGTTCAAAAAGTCCTTGGCAGCGGCAGTGGAATTGACTTCAAACGATGCCAAACCAAGCCAATAACTGGCATGGATTGTTACGGTTTGGATTCCCGCCGCCAAAACAGGATTGTTGCGGAAATCAGGATCAATTTCCCGAAATTCCATAATATCACGGTCAGGAACACGGGCGTTTTGATAAGCGGTGATGGCGTTTTCCTGACCGTTGATTTGTCCCTTAAAATAAAGAATACGCCCCGTCCAAAGCGGAAAATCCTGCCGCTTCGGATTGGGCATAACCAGCGATTCCATAAAAAGACGCGTACGCTGCCCAATAAATAATTGCTCGAATTTGGTTCGGAACGGATACTTCCAAATCGTAACCGCTTTAACCGACGGAATTGCCGAAAAAAGACGGCGTTGTTCTTGAAGATTAGTGTAAAGAACCATGTTTTGCTCGCCGCTCAGTTCGGATTCAAGAACCTTCATACGCAAGGACGCGGATTCGGATGTCGCCAAAAGATGCACGGTTGTTTCCTGAAGCAATTTTGAAGTAATCGGAAATTTTTGTTGTTCGGAAAAATCAAATTGCCGAAGTAATTGATCATCTTTAAGAACTTGGGAAAGTGTTGCGATTTCGGGAAAACGCAACGAACCGTCTTCACCGATTACCGGTCCGCCGTGACCGGGAACCGGCATTCCATAAGCCGGCAGAAAAAGATAAACTTCGCCGTCCAAAAGAACTCCAACCGCCCAAAATAACGGCAACTCCGGTTGTTCCGGCAAAGGCACAGACAAAAGAGCCGCATCAATCCGTTGTTGGCGGAGCAACTCCATGAAAAGCCATGTTCGATCCCATAACGTACCATAACCAAGCAACATCGTTTGCCAAGGATATTGTTGCGGCATTTCAACGGATTGGTTTTGGTTTACCTGAACGGTTTTATCCCGAAAATCAATATTGCAGGTTGTCCAATCCAACAAATTCACAACACGTTCAAGCAAAACCTGTTTTTCACCACGCGCCCAATTTGAAAGATTGCGTGTCCATGTGCATTGCTTCAAATAATCCGCATCGGATCGCTGAATAAACAACCCTTCAATATGAAGTTCGGACGCATATTTTTCCAGATTTCCGGCAATATCGGCAAAATCAAGAGTTTCTTTTTCGAGTTGCCGAGTAAAGTTACGAATACCTGCGGCATTGAGATTGGGAATAGATTCCAGCGCTGCGAATTTCTTCTGGATTTCGGCAACCGATCGGGAATAATCGGCAACTCCGGGAAGTCCGCATTGTGCGGACATCGTTTGTAGTTCGGCAACAAGCCGTGTCAAAAGTTCCGATATTTTTTTCCGCTCTTCTTCCAGCGATTCGGAAGGAATAATCGGTTGACCGTCGGTATCGGTAACATTTTTCCCTTGCAGAAGATTCAACAACCGAACAGATTCCAATGCCGTAGCGGCAACTGTTCGGGTTATGGTTTCCATTTCAAGAAGCGTGGAATCCGGTTGCCAATTTTTGTCCGCGTTACGGCGTTGAATCCATTTATTGAGCCAATCGGTTATGCTGACAAGTTTCTCGTAACCGGGCGTTTCCGTAAGACACGGCGTTCCTTCCAACGAATCAAGCAATGCAAATGACCGATCAAAATCTTCCTTTTGACGAAGCCCGCTATCCGCATTAACTCCGCCTTCCACCCTAAAGGCAATATTAGGACGTGCCGTGTTGCGGCAATCACAACCGGAAAAAAAGAATAAGAAAAAACAAAAAAAAATCAGAAAAAATTTCATGTCGTTTCCAAATTTAGTTGTAATTGATTATTTCTCAATTGGTTTGTCCCAAGTCGGGGCTGGTTCTTACAATTCCGCCGAATTTGAGTTTGTATCAATTATAGTTGTATCTTTCGATTCCAATTCTTTGCAAAATTCCTCAAACGTATCGCATTTTGTAGCAAATCGGACGAGTTCTTGAAGGCGGTTGATGTCTGTAATAGCATGAAGTGAATCGCGAACAGTTTCGGAAACTTCGCCGAATTTTACATCTAAAATAGATATAACGGCTTCTATCCGACCTATTAATTCACCTTGAGCTATACCTTGAGCTATACCTTGTGTTATACCTTGTGTTATGCCTTGTGTTATACCTTGGGCTATACCTTGGGTTATGCCTTTGGTTATACCGACCTCGATGCCGGGTGCCATGTAACGTTCTGCCAATGGAGACCACATAATTTTTACTCCTTTAAAAGTTTTTTGAAGTTGTCGGTTAAATTGTTTCTCGCCTTCCGGTGTCAAATGACGATTACTGTCAAAAACATAACACGCAAGAAGACGGGCAAATTTTCGATATTCAGGATTTTCCGTGTAAGGTTTTAACTCTTCCAATAAATCCTCTTCACACAAAATCTCATCAATATTTTTACTCATTATAACCTGCATAATTCTCAACGCAACATAGAGTTCGGGTACATTGGGATCATGCGGTAATTCTTTTTTATCTTTCGACGACAAATCAAAAATAATTCCTTTTTGTTTGATTGTAAATTCTCTTGTTCCGTTAATTTCTTCAAATTCATCCGCAAGTTCCACAGAACCGGTATAAATTCCTTCGCCGTGATGAAATATCACTAAAATTATCGGAGAAAGTTTAAAATCTTTTGTATAAATTCCTTTCTTTTTTGCGGAATCAATTTCTGCAATAATAATTTGTGCTTCGTAATTAAACAATTGCGACATTGTATGCGAATCGTCATAACTTTTGTGTTCAATAACGATATAAATTTTGACATATTTTTTTGGATTTTCTTTGAGGGGGATTTCATAGATCATATCGGCGCGGGCTTCCTGAAAATTTTCATCCCTGAAACGCCGAACGGATATTTTTAAGTTGGGAATATCCAGTTGATTTCGCAAGACTATTGGCAACAAAAATGCCAAAAACGCACAGGCAACCTTTTTGAGTTGAAAAACCAACTCGAAAAATGTATCGTGAGTTACCGGTGTTGTCGCGAACTGTTCTTCAATCGGCTTGTCCCAAGTCGGAACAATTTCTTGCAATTCCGGCGAAACCGGATTTTGATTATTTGTAATCATAGCAATCCTAATTTCATTGTTGATCATAAAACAATTAGTAAAATGCTTTCGCATTTTCTCTGATTTCATTAAACGTATATTTTTGTAAGATATTCCCATTACAAAAAACATCAACCAGACAATCTTCGGACTCGGAAGATTCTTCAAACCTTTTAGTATAATAAGCATTATCTTTCCGAACCAACCGCAAACAACCGCGTTTTGATTGTTTGCCTTTATCCGTAACCGGATTCTTGAACACATCGCGCCGAACACCGTCAACTACAATTGAAGAACACTTAAACGCAAATTTTAACGTATCCCGATTCAATTTCTGCAACAAAGCACCGCCGCTTCCGAAAGTAATATTGTCTGCGGAATATCCTTTTTGCTGCAATGCGTACAAAATACTATCAATCGTTTCAAAATCAATTCCGTCCCCTTGAATTACTCTGATTTTATCATTTAGAATTTTGAAACCGTTATCGTTGGTGTAATAACCGAATTTTTCGGACAAAATATCAAAGACATTCGGCTGTCCCTTAATCAATACTTGTACGGGATCACCGGAATCCGGTCGAATAACAAGAGTTCCGTTACGGGATAAAATTGTATCTTTTAATTGTGTTCCCCACAAATTACTGCACGCTTCAAAAATATTAAATGAATCGCTCACTACCGCAACTGTTCCGGCGGGAAAAACCGAAAGCATATTATTCATTGCGTCAACTTCATGTTCTTGTCCCCAACTTGTAATTGTTGAATGTTCCGCTGCCGGAATTGAATATCCCGCCATTGGTTCGTTATAATATTTTTTAGCAAACAATAATCCCGCCAATGTGTCCGTTCCTTTAAAACTAATCAAATGAGCCGCTCCGCCAATTCCGGCACTTTCAACACTGGAAACACCGCGGTAACCGAAATCATGAAGTTTGAATGCACAAGCCGCATCAACCGCATCAACACCATGAGCAGTTCCTGTACGGTTTAGATATTTTGTAATCAAATATCGCATTTCACGGGATTGTGTTGCTACTGTTGAAGCATACCACACCTGAACTAAAAGTGTTTCAAGATAATTCGTGAGCCAGTAACAAGCAGGATCCGTATTTTCAACGGTCATTAAAACATTAAACGAAGGAACCGGCGTTCCTTCCGGTACCGCCTTAATTAAAACGGGCAGATTGCCGTTATGTTCGTGCAAAATATATTCCCATGCACTGCGATTGAACAAAGTTTTATCTCCGAAGTGAACCGCAAAAAGTTCATCGGCTTCGTCGATTTTTTCTTGTGTAACAACTTGTCCGGCGAGATAACGTTTCAGGTAATACTGTAAACCGAAAAATACAATATCTTGCCATCGACCGCCGCGTGATTCGAAATAGGAATAAACATATTCCGTTTTGGGCGGATATTGCCGGTAATGCGACACCTTGTAACTGTCTGTCAGTAAAATAATATTGTCCATTTTAGATTTATCCTTTTATTGTATAGTAATAATTTAAAAAACTAAAAACATTTATTGATCGAATGACCGTCAAATAAACATCCGATTCCAAACAAAATCAAACATAGGTAAAAAATCTCTTACATGCTGAAAATTATTTGGGTTCTGTTTTACGACCATTTTGAAGTATAATATACTCTTTTTTAGGATTTAGTGCCACTAGGTTGGTTTTTTGGGAGGCGTGATTCGCCGGTTATGCACATCACACCCCTGGCGGGGTTAAGATTCAGTGTTCAATATCACGATGTCGGCTCTTTGGATTATTGCGGCATCTCTTTGGTATTATTGTCTATTTTATTAACTGTGGAGAACACCGTCCGCAGATGATGCGGGTTTTCGCCAATGTTTTGCGGAAACATTCCGCTAAATCGATACCAATCATAATAATCAAGCAAATCACAAAAATCATAGTTCAGACAACAAACAACTTTATGCGGACAAAAAACGGTTGCCAACGTCAAAAAAGGGAAAATTGGTACCTACCGAAAGGCAATTGGTACCTACCGAAAGGCAATTGGTACCTACCGAAAGGCAATTGGTACCTACCGAAAAGCAATTGGTATCTACCGAAAAGCAATTGGTACCTACCAAAAAGCAAATTGGTACCTACCAAAAGCAAATTGGTATCTACCAAAAGGCAATTGGTACCTACCAAAAGGCAATTGGTACCTACCGAAAAGCAATTGGTATCTACCGAAAGGCAATTGGTATCTACCGAAAAGCGGTAATTTTTCGTATCTTTTCAATCATTTGCCGAACAATGAGGTTTGTTTTACGCAATTGCTCAACAAATGACCGAATAGACACCAATCTTGACAACCCAAAAAGAAAATCCCATAATAATATTACCGTATAACATTACCGTTGGGGCAATGGAATATATGGAATATAAATCTTAAAGATATTAAGGAGAAATCTGTTGTGAGTCTTTTTTTTGATCCTTATTCGGATTACGGGTTCAAGAAGTTGTTTGGAGAGGAAGGTTCGAAGGATATTTTGATTGATTTCCTTAACACCATGTTACCGAAACACCACCAAATCACCGAACTGACCTTTTCCGATAAAGAAATCGTTCCGGCAAGTGTTTTGGATCGCAGGGGGTCTTACGATATTTATTGTACCGCCGTGAACCAAGACCGGTTTATTGTTGAAATGCAAAAAGCCCGTTTTCCGACCTTCAAAGAACGGGCGTTAATTTATTCCGTGTGGTCGCTCCAAAATCAGATTCAACGCGGCGAAGATTGGAAGCGAAAAAAACGTTTTGCGGCGATTTATTTTGTTGGTATTCTCAATTTTGAATTTCGGGAGGAGTTTGACGACAACGGGGTTGCTATTCCGAACAAACTCTACACCAATGTCCGTCTTCGTGATGATGACAGCACGTTATTCTACAGCGGTTTAACAATGAAATTCCTGCAAATGCCGCTTTTCAAGAAAACGGAAAGTGAGTTGAAGACCCATTTTGATAAATGGTTATATTTTCTCAAGAATTTACCGTCTTTTGATCAAATTCCTCGTATTCTCAACGAGCCGATATTTTCCCATGCGTTTGATGTTGCCAAACTTGGCAACATGGCGCCGGAAGAACGCGAAGCATACGATAAGAGTGTAATGGATGCGTTGGTGTATTTCGGCGCTATCGAAGAAGGAAAAGAAGAGGGAATAAAACAAGGAATGGAAAAAGGAATGGAAAAGGGAATAGAAAAAGGAATAGAAAAAGGAAGATCCGAAGAAAAAGTCGAAGTGGTGAAAAGTATGAAGGCGGAAGGATTTCCCGTAGAAACAATCGCCAAAATTACAAAGTTGTCTGTTGAAGAAGTGGAACGGTTATTAGCCGGCTCGTTTTAATTTATCACGGAATTTCCGAAAAAGGATTTCGGCGTTACGCAACGTAATATAAACCGTGTTTTCGACAGCGGCAAAACGGGAACCTTGCAGAGAATTATAAAAAGCACGGACACTTCGGTTGAGTTTATTTTCCTGCGTCAAATATTCCAGTTCGTCCCGACCGATCTGAGCCTTCACCATGCGAAGATATTCCGCCTGCCGATAGGTTGGTAACGGATAATAAGCGGAGCGGAGAGACCATAATTTATGGTATAAAAACAATTGTTTCCATATTCCGTGATAATTACCGGTTTCCAGTAACATTTCCTTAATGAGATCATACGTTGCCGGTACTCCCATCAAATATTTTTTTGACGGTTCATGCAAGGTAGATGATGAATATTTTCGATAGTGATACATGACTTTGGGTAACAATGCTATTTTTGGGTGATGAACCAATGCTTTCCAATTCATGAAGGTATCTTCGCAGTATTGACCGGCAGGACATCGAATATCGTTATCCAGCAGAAAACGTGTTCGCCATAGTTTTGTCCAAATCATAGGGTGTTTGAATAATATCGAATAATCGTTTTCCGTTAGCGGGTCTTTACCGATCAATCCCGCTATCTGACGCCCCCAGTGATACAAATGTTTATATTTTTGATTCAAAAAATTTTGTCCGTAATCTATCACAAAATAAGTTGTGTCTGCTTGTTCGGCGTCCGCAACAGCAACCGCCTTTTCACAAAGATCGGGTTCAATTGTATCGTCGTCGTCCACAAAAAGCGTGTATTCTCCTTTGATAAACGGATATGCGGCATTTCTTGCTCCGGCAATTCC
>JAITQV010000342.1 GCA_031288765.1 Planctomycetaceae bacterium | reverse complement strand
ACCTCTTGATTATTTGCCCAAACACCCCAGCCGAAAATATATTTCAGAACGTTTCTCGTGAAAGTATTGCCGGATCATCGTTGGGAGTTAACGGAACAACACGGTATTTTAACGTGTATTTCGATTCTTTGAGCCGGAACTCGTTGTGCGTCTGCGCTCCCCAACTGTCATCCCCGCCCACTCCCATTTGCGCATAATCAATGTTCACAAAAATATCCCCGCCCATCGCCATTTTGTACGGGTGGTCTTGTTTTTCCAACTCTTCTTTCGAATATCGCAACGCACCAAATGCAATTGTTCCCGCATCAAGTTTGCCCTTCGTTCGACCTCGCAACTTAATATCCGGCTCGCCGGGCATCGAACAGAATAAAAAGCCGTTGCCGTCCTTATTACGGAATGCAACCCAGCGGACATCCGTCCGATAACCGTTTTCTCCGGGTTCCGTGTAACCGGCAACAAACATCTCTTCAACTGTCGTTTTGTACCTGCCCACCGCAGAACCTTCCTTTCTGTCCCAATAATTTTCCTCAGGACCGCGACCGAAATATTCCACCCGATTAAATTCACCCGGCAACACCAATTGAGTCCCCACACGCGGCGGATCAATCATTCCCGCCGGTTTGTTGACATCGAAAATGATCACCGCACCGTTGTCTGTTGTACCGTAAGTCAATTGGGCGTTGACTTCGGCGGGCGTGTTCCGCCAAATACCGTGACGGTTCGCAAAATTGTTACCGCGATCATTATCTGTCGGTGCACGCCAAAAATCCGGCTGCGGCTGAGTTCCAAGCATCGCCTGTAATTTTTCCAGACCCGCACGCTGATCCCAAATCACTTTTGTTCGCGGAGCGGCTTTGTTGTATTCCGGCAACGGAATTTGTTCCCACGCAACAACATGCCCCTTTTGCGCCCACGCCGTGTCTTCCTTCAAACGAAACCGGATATTGAGAAAATGTTCCCCCCCCGCTTCGCCGGAGTTTAATTCCGGTTGATCGGTCAATAAACGGAACGATTTCGTTTCCTGCGGTTTGATTTGCTCCAAACCGGCAATAATATTTTGCGTAATCACTTTGCCGTCCGCAACAAGTTCCCATGTTCCTTCAAGATTGTTAAGCGGTACAAAAAAGTTTTCGTTATAAACGGAAAAATCGTTGCCGTTACGTTGAACCCAAATATTTTGATATTCCTTTTTAACTTCGTTCAATCCGGGGTGCGGTTTGCGGTCGGGAGAAACCAAACCGTTGCAACAAAAATTCTGATCGCTCGGAACTCCCGCAGGTCCAAAATCGCCGCCAAAAGCATAATATTGACCGTTTGCATTTTTCTTTTCCTCCCGAACCGCTTTTGAAAAATCAATATCAACGACCGGTTGATCGTCGAGTACAATTTTTGCCGAAGCGATATAGGCGTGAACAATCCGGTTTTTGTGATGTGCGTTCCGCCCGATTTCGACCGGTTCGGAGGCGTTGCCGACGTTTCCGGTGTACGGTGTTCTTCCCAAAACCTGACCGTCCACCGCAAGAACAAGTTCCTTGCCGTCATACGTTCCGGTAACAGTATGCCAATGATTGTACCAGTTTTTCGGAACGTTAACGGTAATATCCGTCCAGCCGCCGGAATAAACATAAAACTGAATCGAATTTTGATTAACCTGTTTCAATCCGAATTGTGTATCGCCTTTGCCGATAAACGGTCCCGTTGTTCCGTCCAGCGGAAACACCAACGCTTCAAGTTTCAACTTTTTCCCGCCGGCATTGATGATTGGCGGTTCGGAAACGGTTGCGTAACCTTGCAGAAATTTCTTTCCGTCCTTTTCGGTTATTGTTCCGGCAACGGACGTTTTTAACGATGCCGGAAGAATCCATTGTCCGGGTATATCCGTCAGAAGACCTTGATCAACCCAATCCCAAATAAAACCGCCCTGCAAATTCGGATATTTCCGTATCGCATCCCAATATTTGAAGAAATCGCCGTTGGAATTGCCCATTGCGTGGGAATATTCGCACTGAATTAACGGTTTGGGGGGATTATTTTCGGCGTATTTAATCATGTCCCAAACCTTCATGTACATCGGGCAAAAGAAATCGGAATTTCGATCCAAACCGGCGCGTTCATAATGAACAGGTCGTGTCGGGTCGTGTTCCTTGAGCCAATCGTAAGTCGTTTCAAAATTCTCTCCGTTCCCCGCTTCATTGCCGAGAGACCAAATAATTACCGACGGATGATTTTTGTCACGCTCGAACATACGGATTGTCCGGTTAAGATGCGCTTCTTTAAACGCCGGATGTTTTGCCAATGTTGTCTTGTCGTAACCCATTCCGTGCGATTCGATATTCGCTTCGTCAATAACATAAATTCCGTAATAATCACACAAAAAATACCAGCGCGGATCATTCGGATAATGCGATGTCCGAACCGCATTGATATTATTTTGTTTCATGAGTTTAATATCGTTGATCATGGATTCGACCGAAACCGTGTGTCCGTTGACCGGATCATGTTCGTGACGATTAACACCTTTGAGCAAAATTGGTTTGCCGTTGACAAGAAGTTGGGCGTTTTTGATTTCAACGGCACGAAAACCAATTGGCATTGAAATTTTCTGTTGACCGCAAGTTAATTCCAACGTGTAAAGATTCGGCGTTTCGGCTGTCCAGAGCTTCGGCTTTTTAATATTCACCATAAATCTGCCGGTAATTCCTAAAGCGCGATCAGACCGTAACGGAAGAGAATTTCCGTTTTCTTTTAAGACAGCATCAACCGGCGTTTCCGGTGTTCGTAACACTTCGACATTCAAGGCTCCGTTTTCGTAATTGTCTTCCAATGCCGCAATAACTTTTACATCGCTGATATGTTTTTTCGGCAATGCGTACAAAAAGACATCGCGGAAAATACCGGACAACCGCCAGAAATCCTGACATTCGAGCCACGAACCGTCCGACCAACGAAAAACTTCCACCGCAATTTTATTCTTACCCGGCTTAACTTGTTTCGTAATATCAAATTCAACCGCCGTCCGCGAATCTTTTCCCATGCCGATTTTTTCGCCGTTGACCCAAACGTAAAACATGGATTCGACACCGGCAAAATGCAAAATGATATTCTGACCGGCGTAATGTTGCGGAATTTCAAAATCGCGGCGGTACATTCCGACGGGGTTGTATTTAATTTGCAATTGCGGCGGGTTCCAAGGTTTTTCCCAAGGATAAGGAATATTGACGTAAATCGGGTAATCGTCCACAACTCCGCCGAGATTGACCGGAGCAAATTCTTTGAGTTGCCCGATAAAACGCGGCAATTGCCAGTTTGACGGAACCGGCAGAGTCAGCCATTGTGAATCGTCGTAATCCGGTTCGGCAAAACCGGCAATGCGTTCCGCCGGTTTGTGAACGAGTTGGAATTTCCAATCGCCGTTGAGAAGAACACAATCCTTTTCATTACCGTTATAAAACGGCACAACAACACTGGAACGCGGCGGAAGATTGTTAATTCCGGTTAATTGCGGATTTTCCCAATCGTTTACGTTTTGGTCGGGCGATTCCAAACCGAAGACATTGAAAATACTGAAGATGTTGAGAACGAAAAAGCATTGAAACATTGATAGCAGAAATAGACGTTTCATAATCGTTAATTCCTTAAAAAGGTTTTGGAAAGGGTAAACAGCTGAAATTACGGTAACAGTTCAAGGGGAAACGATTTTTTGTTGAAAGTGTTTGCTTTATTTTGTTCTCCCGATTTTGGCGGGCAAACTAAAAATTCCTTCCGCCCTGAAAGTACATACAGTATAATATTATGTTCAAACAAAAAAACAACCCCGCCAAAATTTGGGTTTATTCGTAAGACAAACATCTCAATAGGGAATCTCTTACGGAAATCAGATTACTGCAACGTCTTAAATCCGCTTGCGGCACAAACCGTAAACCACAAATCACAACCCCCAAACCGTAACCTCCGCCCCGTGAACCCCAAACGGTTTTGCCTTTTTCTCGCTCATGTTGTCTTTGAAATGGATACCCAGCTGCCGAAGAACAGACGTATCGATTTCCACTTCGGGGTAAGTTGTCGGC
>JAITQV010000306.1 GCA_031288765.1 Planctomycetaceae bacterium | reverse complement strand
TGATTTGTCCCGACAATAGGGCTGAATAGATACAAAAATTGAAAGATCAATTGATAGCCGGATTAAGTGTGTCAATTAATTACTTACTATGTCCAACCCCATACTTCGTGCCGTTCCCGCAAGAATATTTCTTGCAGCTTCAGGTGTTCGAGCGTTCAAGTCTTTCATCTTTTTGGCAGCAATCTCGTCAAGCTGCTTCGTTGTAATCTGCCCCACCTTAACACGAGGAACATTGCCGCTGCCATTGACAATTCCGGCAACCTGCTTCAATAAATCAACACTGTGCGGCGTTTTTGTTTCCAACTCAAAGGTTCGATCATTGAAAACTTTGACGACAACAGGAATTCGCATCCCAAGATCAGATTTGGTACGTTCATTAAACTGTTGCACAAATTGCCCCAGATTGATACCGTATTTGCCAAGTGCCGTACCAACCGGCGGCGCCGCCGTTGCCTGACCGCCCTTCGCATGAAACCGAACTGTTGTTGTTAGTTGTTTTGCCATTTGTTTTTTATAATAAATGTAAGTAAATAAATAATAAAAATAAACAGATAACCAAATTAAATACCAACTTTTCTTTTAAATAAAGTAATAAATTATCTGCTTATCTAACCCAGATTTTTCTCAATTTGCCAATATTCAAGTTCGACCGGAGTGCTTCTCCCAAAAAGATTAAGAATCACGGTTACTCTTCCACTTGTAAGATCAATCGCATCCACAACTCCCTCGTAACTCTCAAATGTTCCATCTTTTACCTTGATTTTTTCACCAACCTGATAACCAACCTTTAACTGCGGTGAAATTTTAGGATCCTCATTACCCAAAGAAAGCATCCGGTGAACTTCATGCGCTTGCATTGGGGTTGGTTTTCCCACCGCTCCCGTAAAATCGCCGACACCGGCTGTTTCCCGAACAAGAAACCATGTTGCATCATTGATTTCCATATAAATCATGATATAACCCGGATACAATTTCCGTTTGATAATCCGTTTTTTATCGCCCCGAATTTCCGTTATATTTTCAGTCGGAATAAAAATATCTCCGAAATAATCCTTCAATCCGGCAACATCAATCCGCCGCTCCAAACTACGTTTGATCGGCTCTTCACGATTCACCTGAACCTTCAGAATATACCAGTTTTTTTTACTCTTAGATTCTTTTGCTGCACCCGTATTATTTATATTTTCTGCTGCGAGTTGCGAATCTTCGGTTTTCAATTCCGTTTCGGACATGAATTACTCCTCTTTACATTTAACGTACCCATTTTCGGCATTGCCGGACAAACAAGAAAAATCAACCTAATATCCCAAGTAAATTGAAAATAGAAACCCAAACCAAATCGAAAACGTAAATCATCGCGGAAAGAATTGCAAACATGACCAAAACAACTATCGTCGATGAATACAATTCCGCTTTGTCGGGCCAAGAAACCTTAATCATTTCCGACTCAACAGAAACAAGGAAATCGGCAAAAACGGGCCATTGTACCAAGCGGTATCCGAACCACATTCCCGCCAAAATAAACACCAACGCCACAATATAACGAACTCCTTGCCCCTGTAACAACGGAGCCCAATCAAACGCCAGTTGAGTGAATTTATAAGCCCCGCAAATAAATACCGCCCAAACACCAAACATCGTTAAAAAACGGATGTTACGTCCCTGGTTATTCTTATAACGCCGAATTCTAAATAATTCCTTTAACAAATCACGCACGAAAACCTCTTGGCTTCAACTTAACAATTGAAAAATAGTGTTTATACGTTAATAAGGATCAATAATTTGAAATTATTGTCAATTGCTTCTATTGTTTTGAGTCATTTACAATACAATCTCTTGCCATGCTCATGACTGTTTCAATACAAGCAGGGGAGGAGGGAATCGAACCCCCACCAACGGTTTTGGAGACCGTAGTTCTACCACTAAACTACTCCCCTTTCTGTTTAGTGAACAGCCGGCAAGTGAATCGTGAATAGTTTTTTTGAAAAACAAAATCAGAATCCTATTCACAATTCACCGGCACATTAAACTGTAAACTTATTTACTTCAATACCTTCGTAACCACACCGGAACCGACGGTTCGCCCTCCTTCACGGATAGCAAAACGAACACCATCTTCCATTGCGACCGGCGAAATCAGTTCGACTTTCAGTTTTACGTTATCGCCGGGCATGCACATTTCCGCATCACCCAGTAGCGATACGGCTCCGGTAACATCCGTAGTACGGAAATAAAACTGCGGACGATAACCGGTGAAAAATGGAGTTGAACGTCCGCCTTCTTCCTTCGATAAAACGTAAACTTCGGCTTCAAAATCCGTGTGCGGCGTAATACTTCCGGGTTTCGCGAGAACCTGTCCGCGTTGAATATCTTCCCGTTTGACCCCGCGAAGAAGAAGTCCGACATTATCACCGGCTTGTCCCTGATCGAGAGTTTTGTTGAACATTTCAACACCGGTAACCACCGTTTTTCGTTTTTCGTCGGAGAAACCGATGATTTCGATTTCTTCACTGACTTTGATAACGCCTTTTTCGATACGTCCGGTCGCAACAGTTCCGCGACCTTCGATGGAAAACACGTCTTCAACCGCCATAAGGAACGGTTTATCTTGTTCTCTTACGGGTTCGGGAATGTGATCATCGAGCGCTTCCATCAACTCGCCGATACATTTTGATTTTTCGGGATCAGCGGGATTTTGTTGAGCCTGAATTGCCGAGCCGCGAATAATAGGCACTTCGTCGCCGCGGAAATCGTATTTGCTGAGCAATTCACGAATTTCAAGCTCAACAAGTTCCAACAACTCAGGATCATCAAGCAAATCAACCTTGTTGAGGAACACAACCAGATTTGGAACATTCACCTGACGTGCAAGCAGAACATGTTCGCGTGTTTGAGGCATGGGTCCGTCGGCGGCGGATACAACAAGAATGGCGCCGTCCATTTGTGCGGCACCGGTGATCATATTCTTGATGAAGTCCGCGTGACCGGGACAATCAATATGAGCATAATGCCGTTTTTCGGTTTCGTATTCGACGTGGGCGACAGCAATTGTCACCGTTTTGGTTGCGTCACGAACCGTACCGCCTTTGGCAATATCGGCATAACTTTTAACCTTTGCCAATCCTTTGGCTGCCTGAACGGCAAGGATTGCACTGGTCAGGGTTGTTTTACCGTGGTCGATGTGACCGATTGTTCCGACATTAACATGCGGTTTTGTACGCTGAAATACATCTTTAGCCATCTAAAAATCTCCTAACTAAAATTCGGGAAAGGATTTAGTAAACAGTAAACAGTGAATAGCGAATAGTGAACAGTCATCAACACTATTCACTACGGACTATCAACTCTTCACTAAAAACAAGCTATTGGTGAGGCTCGAACTCACGACCTCGTCCTTACCAAGGACGTGCTCTACCAACTGAGCTACAACAGCGAAGCGGGTGAAGGGAATCGAACCCTCGTCATCAGCTTGGAAGGCTGCGGCTCTACCATTGAGCTACACCCGCAAGCAGTTGACCGTTTGGATATATTGATTTTAAGTGATAAAAGTAAAAAAACAACTAACAACAACCGGCAACTTACTGGGGGATGGAGGATTCGAACCTCCGAAGTCAGTGACAACAGATTTACAGTCTGCCCCCTTTGACCGCTCGGGAAATCCCCCGACAGCTGGTGATGGGACTCGAACCCGCAACCTGCTGATTACAAATCAGCTGCTCTACCAATTGAGCTACACCAGCATATTTTACTATGCGAGGAGTCCTATCGCAATTGCCCACTTCTTTGTACCGATTCGGTCCGGGAGGACAGCGAAATCAGTATTATCAAAGTACAATAGAGTAATCAAATTTCTCCGCAAGACAAGAGGGGGAGCAAAAATTTTATGATTATTTTGCATTTCAGGGGATTAAAAACAGAATCCGTCAAAATAAATACAATCGCAAATAAGATTTGTTGACATTCTTATAAAACACTTAAACCTGTAATTTTAAGGATATTGGAGAATTACGAAAGTTTTTATTTTATTTTGATTGTTTATTCTTTTTAAAAATAGGGAATTATTCATTGGCGGAAATTTTTTTGTATCTATTCGGCGGAATATTTCAACCTAACCTTATTTTCAACCTTATCCCCGAACAAAACAACCTCAGTAGCAACATTTCCCACATCATAATAACCTTATTACCTTATTAAGACAATAGTATTTATTCGTATTTATTTAGTGATTTGTTCCGAAACTAGGGCTGAAAGCCTTTCGGTGAAACGCCGCCTACCTCTTGAATTGTTAATCACAAGGTAGGCAACCGTTGGGTGAAAGCCCCTCGCCGAGCGATTGTGCCGACATTCGTCGGCAGATTTTTGTTTCCGCACGGAAATCGGAATCTTAACCCCGCAAGGGGTGTAATGTGCATAACCGGCGGTGAAGCGTAGCGCAACCGCCGGATCACGCCCCTAAAAAAATAGAAGCCCCGCACGGGGCGA
>JAITQV010000272.1 GCA_031288765.1 Planctomycetaceae bacterium | reverse complement strand
AACTGCGCCGCGCGGAGAGGCAACTGCGCCGCGCAGAGGGGCAACTGCGTCGCGCGTTTTGGCGAACGCGCCGCGCAGAGAGGCAACTGCGCCGCGCAGAGGGGCAACTGCGTCGCGCGTTTTGGCGAACGCGTCGCGCGTTTTGGCGAATACGCTGCGCGTTCAGGCGAATACGTCACGCATTCAGGCGAATGCGCCACGCATTCAGGCGAATACGTCACGCATTCAGGCAAACATATAGCGCATAACAACACCCTACGAAATAAGATTTATTTCAAAAAACCAACTATATTTTGAACGGCAGGAAATTACCTCTTATTTTTAATTAGGAAACCTCTAAAATTATTCGTAAGTTCTTGTTTTTAACAACAAAACTAATTTTTTAAAATATCTCCATTAAAAAAAGAGGTAATTTCCTACCGTTCAATGTATATCATCAAAAGTATCTTTTTGTCAGAGTATTTCTAAAACCTCTCACCAATAAAATACAATTTTGCATTTTCATCAAAAACGTAAAAGCCCTCTACTATTATGTGTCTTTGCAACTTTTTCAAAAATTTTTTTGTCGTAAAGTCATTGTGAGCAAGGATAAAAAAATTTTTTCACTGTGAAAATTTTACGTTTTTTTTGCAACTTCTCATTATTTTTCACCCGTAAAATCAATCATCAATCTCATCGTCTTCACTAATGGCATCGATATTACCGTTTTTGTCTCTAAATCCTTTACGGACAGAACATTGCCGTTGTTGTTTTTTATAGTCCCGCCAAAAACGTGTTTTTCTCACTGCAACACCAGTACAACCGTCGATTTTATCATTAATTTCGTTAAATGACTATTCTTCGTCGGGATATTTCACAAACAATCCACAATGACCAAATTTTGAATAATGATAATTATAGCAATGTATTTTTATATGTCAATTCCCCTTTTGAAATTTCTTTCAAAAAATAAAATTTGTCGGTACAAATTCGGTACTTCATAACTTGAAAAACCACAATTTCGGTTTAGTAAACCGGATAAACTGTTGCAATTTCTCTCGACTCATGGCGTTATCGAAACATTGTTATCGTTGACCGTGGTGTTTGTGTTTACTTCTTTGGGCTTTTCAGTTTCCGGTCGAATCACTTCCGCTTCAAGTGTCAAAATCAAATTAGGATTTTTGGGATCGTTCGTCTTGACAAGAGCTTCTTTTTGTACTTTACCTTTAAGATATTGAGTAAGCAATGTTAAAGTTACCGTTCCCGATTGACCGGACGGAATTGGTGTTTTCGTAAAATCTGTTACTTCAACACAGGCTCCGCAACCGGGTGATACTTTTTTTATCACAAGGTTTTGACTACCTTTATTATAAAGCGAAAACTCGTGTGTTCCTTTTACAGGAGCAATAAGTTGCCCAACGTTATAAATTGTTTCATTACAAACAAGTTGCGGTTGCCAAAGTATTTGAGACAATAATTGCGAGTATTGTGAGATACAATGAATCAAACCCAATAAACAAAAAAATAACGATGTTAAAAATAAAAAGAGCAGAACAAATTTTTTCATTATTACTCACGGATAAATATTCAAAATTAGTTCCCACAATCACCATCACAGTTTGCACAGTTATCTCCACAACATTTTTTATCTGTTGGGCAACCGTGAGAATTAAAATCATCGCCACTTGGGCAACATTTTTCGTTTTCTGAAATACATCCGCCTTCACAACACTTTTGTGAACAACTGTGTGCGCCATAGTTTTGTCCATTCCCACCAGTTCCAGACGGACAGCATATTTCATCTTCGGAAATACAAATTCCGTGACAACATTGCTGACCACTTCCACAGGTATTTCCGTCGTCACAACATACGGTTCCGGCTGGATAACATTCGCCATTGCAAGTAACACTGCAATCTTTACATTCTCCATTTACACAAGTTAATCCTTCTGCACACGGTTCCTCACCACCGCAACCAGTTGTTTCAGCAATTATTTGAGGAAAATCCGGCGAAATAGCAAAAAACATTAAGCCAATACCAAAATACAAAAGTGAAGATAATAAATAATTTTCACCAAGGGAAACAAAATGAAATATTCGTTGCATCGTAAACTCCTATAAATTAATTGGTTTATGAAACTCGACAATAGACAAAGATCAAATATTTTGTAATTAACGCTTAGTTTTTCGTATCTTAAAATATATTACTAAAACAACCATTAATAAACCAATTCCAAACATGATAATTCTTATCAGATTGAAGTTTGGTAATTTATTTCCAGAATTTATTTGATCTATAATTCTTTTTTGTTCTATGATTCGATCTCTTTTTTTTCTTCTTCAAAAATACGATCCCAGTCTAATACTTTATTAGCAGATGTCTGTGGAAAAGTAAAAAAATCATCATCTATCGGTTCATTTAAAACAATGCTGTTAGATTTTATTTTTGCATGCTCAATAAATCTACCAATTGTAAATCGAACATCAATAGGAATAAGGACTTGAGTTTCATCAATGCCATGAATATGATAATTCATTAACTCTACTGCCGTTACTATTTCTCCATCTAATTCAATTTTTGTTGCAACAGGATAACAAAAATAATCTTTCAGAAAATAGATGAAAGTTTTATCAACACCAAATTCCGTTTTTCTGTTAAACTGTACAACATAAACTTGATTGTTATTAAAAGATTCAGTTTTTAGATACTCCGAATTTTTTATAAAATCTTCCCAAGTCGAACTGTTTTTTATAGCAACAAATGAGGCGGACAAACGTCCGGGAAATAAAAATAAGAATGGTAATACTAACTGTACTTTCTCAAAATTTTTGTTTTCAGTTGTCAATTCTTTAGTAATTTGTAACGGTGCGGAACGGTAGTGCCCGCTGATAATCATTGTCCCGAAAAGACAGTAAAATTATGCGGCCGGAATTATTGTTTCGTCCATTTGAATCATTTATTGCTCAAATTTCTCAGGCAGTCAGAATCAGATCTTTGAGTTTCTCGAATATTTTTTGAGGGTTCTGCCCTGAACGGAGAAGTCTCTTTAATTTTTCTTCCAAAACTTTGAATTTTAAGTAGTTACGCTTGTCGCGATGGGAG
>JAITQV010000145.1 GCA_031288765.1 Planctomycetaceae bacterium | reverse complement strand
CATTTTTCAAAAAAATTTGAAAGTTGCCTCTAGATAAAATATGTACTCAAATAAATAATTTCAAAAAACAGAAAACACCACAGCAGCATTAGCTTTCAGCCCTAGGCAATCGAAACATCCAACATTGTACAAATTCACGGTCGGCTATCGCCGACGCAATCATGGGTGAAAACCCTTCGGCGAACGATTGCCTACCTCTTGTTTTTGTATCGGGTTGGGAAATTCCGATCCGTAGGTTGCGCTGCGCTCCACCGCCGGTTATGCACATCTCGCCCTACGGACTTAGAACAAAAAAATATTCCACTGAATAATTACAATTGATTGTTCTAATCTGGGGAATAAAATATTGAACCGTTTTATTTTCTACCAACATTGCGTTCCCAGCAGAACGCAAATTATTTCTTACATTATTTTCTATCAACATTGCATCTCTAACACGACCAATCAACATAATTGACATCTCCAATAATAAAAAGTAAGATTATGAGGCTTGTTTTTAAGGAAATTATTGTATCTATTCGGTTGTTTGCCGAATTGTTTGGTTTTGAGTTGTTTTAGAATGTTTCACAACCATAAACGTTAATGATTTATTATTGCGTCGGGTTTATGACGCAACAAAACTAATATGCGTTTTTTTTTCTCCGCCGGAGAACCAAGCGGCGATACCCATGCAGCGGCTCTTATCGAAAAAATTCGGGAACATGTTCCTGATGCGGAATTTGCCGGTTTCGGCGGTACGCAAATGCAGCAAGCCGGTTGCCAATTACTCTTCGAAATGACCGCGTTGGCATTCATGGGAATTGTTCAGGTTATTACGAATTACCGTCTGTTTCGAAATCTTCTTAACAATGCCAAAAAATATTTTCGAAAACATTCTATTGATGCGGTCATTCTTGTTGATTACCCCGGCTTCAACTGGCATATTGCCCGCGCCGCCAAAGAACAAGGTATTCCTGTTTTCTATTTCATGCCGCCGCAACTCTGGAGCTGGGCATCATGGCGTGTCCGTAAAATGAAGAAATGGGTTGATTGGATTCTTTGCCCGTTGCCGTTTGAAGAACGTTGGTTCAAACAACACGGCTGCCAAACCGCCTATATCGGTCATCCGTTCTTTGAAGAAATTCGGAACAAAATTTCCAGTCCCATCTTTTTGGAAAATTTTTATGCTCAATACGGAAACGCCCCGATTTTGACACTTTTACCCGGTTCGCGAAATAAAGAAGTCATGATGAATCTTGACGATATACTTCTTACGGTGGAATATATTCGTTCCGTTTTTCCGAAAGTCCGTCCGGTTTTTTCACCGGTCAACACGTTTCACGCGGAATATATTCAGAGACGAATGAATGAGTTGGACATTTCGATTCCGATTTTTGTCGGTCATACTCCTGAGTTGATTCGTGCCGCCGATTGTTGTTTAGCGGTTTCCGGTTCCGTGTCTTTGGAACTTCTCGCTTGTAATAAACCCGCGGTGATTTATTATCGTGTCGGAATGTTACCGTTTTTGATTCAACGGTTCTTTCGCCGAACACGATATATTACGTTGGTCAATTTACTTGGTATTGACCGGCAACCGCCTGTTAAAGGTGTTAAACACACGGCAACAAATAAATCAACAAATATTTCTCCTATCTTTTATGATGATTCTTTGTGGGTCATTCCGTCCGAACCCAGTTTGACGGATCGTGACCGAATGTTCTTCCCGGAATTTTTAACCGCAACCAATCGTTCCAAAGATGCCGCCGCCTATCTCATTCATTGGCTTTCCAACCCCGCACATCTGGCAAAACAAAAACGTTGTCTTGATGTATTGTTTCGGCATGTTGATCGAATTGATTCGCCGTTGGAACAAGCCGCACAAATAATACTCGATAAATTAAAAAATAAAAAAAAGAATATAAAATAATAAACAAAGGATCACGATAAACAAAGAATAAACAATTTTACTTTTAATTTACTTTTAACTTAACCGTTTTACTTACTACTTTAACGAACTGCTTTCCCTTACAACTTACATTCTCAACTTTCACTTTCAACTTACTTACTTACTGATTTCCATGCACCAACCGACTCCTTACGATATTAACTTTAACTTTTACGGCTTTCCGATACGGATAAACCCGTTATTTTGGGTGGTGATTACGTTATTGGGAATGCCGCGTGAAATTACAAATCTGTCCGTTGCACTTCTTGAGTTAGCGATTTGGGTTCTTGCGGCGTTTGTTTCCATTCTTGTTCATGAGTTGGGACATGCGCTTGTATTTCGTCATGTTTACAGAGTGCCGTCGCAGATTATTTTTTACGGAATGGGCGGAGCAACAATTCCTTTTATGCCGCATCAAAGGCGATATGGTTTTAAGGGTTTACTTTATGAAATATTTCTTTTTGCGGCGGGACCGCTTGCCGGTTTTGTTTTGGCGGGATGCTTTTCTGTTCCTGCTCTTTTTATATTCTTAGCAATTAACCGCGACGGACAATTTTTCTTTAATGAAGGATTAGGAGTTGCCGGATTGAGTGTGCTGATAATAATTGCTTCTTTTATGCAAATGGTCATTATTATTTCGATCCTTTGGGGCATTTTTAATCTGTTGCCGATCTATCCAATGGACGGCGGACATATTTCCAGAGAAATTTTTTCTTTTTTTTCTTTCCGCAACGGCGTCGCCAATTCGCTTATTCTTTCAATGATTACTGCTATCATTTTTGCTCTTTTAGCATTCCGTTTCGGGCAGCCGTTTATGGCAATATTGTTCGCTTATTTCGCTTATCAAAACTATCAAGAACTTTCATACGGATCGTTTCGACGCTGGTAATTCCGGTATCTGAGAGGTTTTACCGAAACAAGAAAACGCCGGAAACCTTTTATTGATTTTGCAAAAAAGTTATCGGACGAAGGAATGTTTACCGAACAATTTTGTCCCAAAAATATTGATAATGATGAGGTGTTACGGAAGAATTGTTTAAGAGCGTTTGAAAAAAAAAGTTTATTTTTTTAAAATAATTTGAAAAAAACGAGCACATCCCTCTTGTGGGTTTTATAAAATTGTGTAATCTATTTGCATGATGAATGTGATTCATGCGATGAGGAATTTTAATTCGCCTTATTAACGCTCAATAATGATAAAGAAAAAGAGTGAAAGAAAGCGGTTAAAAAAAATCATCGGATAAATCTTAAACAGTTGAACGAACAACAACAGAAATAAAAGAACAACAGGAATCAACAACAATAATCATAGTAATAAATGATGTTGAAACCGGAGAAATTTTTTTGTCGTATCTATTGAGGTACTTTTCACGGTTACGATGTTTGATACAATGTTGTATAATTATTCAGTTGGTGTTATGAATTGTTTAATGATGAAGAGTAATTGGATTTGTTGAATGACTTGTTAGTTAATTATTGTTATCGACAGGTCGCAAACCGGATGATACTGTTATGCAGGAATTATCCTTGAGTAGTGTTGCTCTTATTAAGTAATTAAGAGCATGACCAAAGCCTTTGCGAAACGTCGAAGGGACTCGCCGAAATTGTCGACTTCTTTCAAAAAAAACATGTTTTTTTCCTACAAGAAGGAACATTTTCTTTGCAAGATGAATTTTGCAGAAGTTCTCTTTGTGCGCTTCGATGGTATAAACCGTTTTTGGGGACGAAAAAGTTTACTCGCTGTGAGTGAACGCCCCATTTCGTTTAGGGAAAGGAGCAGCGTGCTTCCTTTCAAACATTAAATCTTTTTTCAGGAGATGAAACAATGCCGAAAAAAGCTGCGAAGAAGGCTGTTAAAAAAGCCGTGAAGAAGTCTGTTAAAAAAGCCGCCAAAAAGGTGACCAAGAAAGCCGTTAAAAAGGCAACCAAAAAAGCACCTTGCCGC
This sequence comes from Planctomycetaceae bacterium, assembly GCA_031288765.1. GTDB lineage: Bacteria > Planctomycetota > Planctomycetia > Pirellulales > Thermoguttaceae > WRKP01. The sequence goes on along the minus strand of JAITQV010000145.1, from coordinate 2,258 downwards.
AAGGCTTGTAGCAAAGAAGACTAAGATTCTTCCTGACGATCTTCTCGTCAACTGAAACGCCTAAAAGTGTCCGCAATACCGCAAGCCTAAAACTTGCCGGTTTTGTGGATACTTTTTTTGTTATTTTATCATTTTATTCCGTTTACTTTATTTTTTCATAACCATGTTTCGTGTTATCTTTATTTTAATTGGGGTTGTATTTTTCTTTCTTTTAATTCTCTCAAATACCGAAGCCCAACAACCGCCGCAGGTGCTTTCTCAAAATCCGTCTCAAAATCCATTTGATTCGGGATTGGAGTTTAAACCGAAAAACGAGATTGATGTTTTGATTGCGGCTTCGCTGAAACGCCATAAGATAAAACCGGCACCGCTTTGCAGTGATGAAGTTTTTATACGGCGTGTTTATCTTGATGTTATTGGAACATTGCCGGACATTCAGGCGGTCAAGAATTTTCTTGCCGACAAAAAAACCGATAAACGTTCCCGTTTGATTGATCATCTTTTGGCTCGCAACGAATTTGTTGATTATTGGACGTTAAAATGGTGTGATATTCTTCGGGTGAAGGCGGAGTTTCCGATCAATCTTTGGCCCAACGGAGCGATGACGTATTATCGTTGGATACACGGGGCGGTTCGCACGGAGATGCCTTATCATCAATTTGCCCGTGCGCTTTTAACTTCGGACGGCAGTAATTTCCGTGACGGAGCGTCGAATTTTTACCGTGCGGTTCCTCAGAAAGATGCGGAGACTCTTGCGGAAAATGTTGCGTTAACTTTTCTTGGAATTCGTACCGGAGCGTGGACGCCGGAGAAATTGCAACAACTTTCCGTATTTTTTTCCCGTGTCGGGTACAAAGAGACCGCCGAATGGAAAGAGGAGATTGTATTTTGGATACGAAAACCGCTTGATAAGCCGGAAGTTGTTTTTCCGGACGGAACCAAAGGGACGGTTCGCTCGGATCAAGACCCGCGGGAAGTTTTTGTTGATTGGCTTGTTTCGCCGTCCAACGAAGGTTTTAACCGAAACATTGCCAACCGGATATGGTTTTGGCTTTTTGGGTACGGATTAGTCCATGAATCGGACGATTTTCGTCCTGATAATCCGCCGGTTCATCCTGAGGTTTTGGATTATCTTTGCCGCGAACTTATTGATTCGGATTATTGTTTAAAACATCTTTACCGGTTGATATTAAATTCGAACACGTATCAGCAATCGTCTATTCCGAACAGCAAAAACAAAAACAATGATTCGAGTATTACGGAGTTATTTGCGGTTTATCCGATACGTCGGATGGAGGCGGAGGTGTTACAGGATGCGTTGTCGCGGTTATTTGGGGTTTCGGTTGGTTACAGCAGCGAGGTGCCGGAACCGTTTACGAATATCCCGCCGCGATACCGAACAATTATGTTACCGGATGCCAGTATTACCAGTTCTTTTCTTGAGATGTTCGGCAGACCGACACGTGATACGGGCATGGAATCGGATCGGAACAACGGCGTTACGGAATCGCAGCAATTATTTTTGCTTAATTCTACGGAAGTCAACAATTGGGTTATGAAATTTTTGTCGAATTACCGTAATACCAACCGAAGACCGGAAGAGATTCGGAAGATGGTTGATGATATTTGGTTGCGGTTTCTTTCGCGTTATCCTACGGCTTTGGAATTTCGTTTTGTTGCCGAAGAACTTCGCCGACAGGAAAAATCCGGCGGACAAAAGGTTCAGGATATTGTTTGGGCGTTGCTGAACACAAAAGAATTTTTGTGCCGACACTGAAAAGCGTCTTTATTCGGTTGTTTGTTGAACGATAACGCGGCACAAACCGGATTCGTTAAATGTACGGGCGAAACATTTTTCACCTCTGCGGTAAATAATTTTTCGTTCGTGCGGTGAAAAAATTTCGCATCTATTCAGTTATTCACGAATGCGCTATTGGGAATTACAAATTGGGGGTTTGTGATTTTTCTTAAAGATTTCTAATCAAGAGGTAGGCAACCCTTCGCCGAAGGGTTGCTTGCCGATAGGCAACTGAAACATCCAACATTGCACAAATTCACTGTCATCTGACGCCGACGCAACCGCTCGGCGAGGGGCTTTCACCCAATAGTTGCCTACCTTTTGTTGGCAAAAACCGTCGGTAACGCCCTTCACACTTTTACACACTTTTGCGGTTTCCGTTAACATACGGCTTTTTCTAATTCCTTGTTGTGTATTATTTTAAGACATGAATACAACGTAAATTTTCACTTTTAAGAAC
>JAITQV010000095.1 GCA_031288765.1 Planctomycetaceae bacterium | reverse complement strand
TGAAGGGCTTTCAGCCCTATTGTCCAAACCGAATACCTTAAAACTATGAACCGTTTAATTTTCAAGATAGATACGCCGTTCAGAAAGATAAACGTGTTGTTCGGAGGGGCAAACGCGCCGCGTATTTGGGCAAATGCACCACGTATTTGGGCAAATGCACCACGTATTTGGGCAAATGCGCCGCATATTTGGGCAAATGCGTCGCATATTTGGGCAAATGCGCCACGTATTTGGGCAAATGCGCCGCATATTTGGGCAAATGCGCCACGTATTTGGGCAAATGCGCCGCATATTTGGGCAAATGCGCCGCATATTTGGGCAAATGCGCCGCTCGTTCAGGCGAACACATAACACATAGTAACACCTTACTAAATAAGATTTATTTCAAAAACCTCCAAAAACCAAATAATTCAACAAATGACCGGCATCTATTCAGTGATTTGTTCAGTATTAACCCTAAATCTTAACCCTGCGGGTTTACAATAAGAAAACATTTCCGCTGAAAAATTACAAATTTTTTGGAAATTATCTTTGAAAATCTGTTTTTGGTTGTCAAATTTTTACAATTGACTAAAATAGTTATCTGATTGAATTTTAATTTGTTTTTGCGGGCGGACATTTCTTTGTTTGAATTGTTCCTGCTTACATCACGGCTTCCATCAACCCATTAGAAAATATTAAAAACAATGGACATTGGTTATTACCCCGGTTGTGCGTTACACGGTTCATCTTATGACTATGATAAATCGGTTCGGGCGTGTATGAATCATCTTCGAATTGGTTTGCGCGAACTCGATGACTGGATATGTTGCGGGGCGACTGCGGCACACAATATCAATAAGAAATTGGCGGTGGCGTTGCCTGCCCGGAATTTGGCAATTGCCGAACGCGACGGTCTCGAACAACTTTTTGCGCCTTGTCCGATGTGTTCGATGGAGCTGATTAAGGTCGGTAACGAATTAAAAAATTCGGAATCGCTCCGTGAGGAGATGTCTCGGATTGTGGAAGATACGGTTGCCGGTAAAACGGAAGTTGTCAATTTAATTCAGGTTTTCCAAAAAATCGGCATTGAAAAGCTCACTGCTGCTGTTACGAAGCAATTGAGCGGTTATAAACCGGCGTGTTATTACGGATGTTTATTGACACGTCCGCCGAAGGATTTACGGTTTGACGATTGCGAACAACCGAGTTCGATGGAGACGTTGCTTCGTGCGTTGGGTGCGGAGCCGGTTGACGATTGGAATTACAAAACCGAATGTTGCGGTGCGGGGCTGACTTTGGCGGACGACTCGATTATTACCGATTTATCGGGCAAAATTCTTCGCAATGCCAAAAAACATGGCGCCAATTGTATGGTTGTTGCTTGTCCGATGTGCCATGTCAATCTTGATATGAAGCAACCCGCCATCGAAAAAAAATACAAGGAGCAGCTTAATTTACCGATATATTATCTTTCTGATCTTGTGGGAATTGCGTTGGGGATTTCCGAGAGGGAGCTTTGTCTGGACAAGCATTTTGTTAAAACAAAACCGCTTCAACCGGTTTAATTTTATCGTATCAATTCAGTGATTTGTTGGGCAATGACGCGGAGAAATTTTTATTATTAGTGGAGCGTTGAGAGTGTCGCAAGAGGAATTATTGCCGCGATGTAATTGTCCATTTATTAACCGCTGAATACACGGAAATTAGTAAATTGATAAAATCATAAGTTTATTTTTTGAGGATACAAAATGAATACAATAACAAAAAAACATTTTTGTGTCTTATTCCCTATAAATAAACCAGCCTTGAATCTGTACGTAAACATTATTACTATTACAAAGTCCGTGTATTTCATGTATTCAACGGTTAATAAATAGACAATTACTTATCTATGACCATTTCGGTAAAGAAAATTTTAACGGCTTTGTCGGAAGTGCTGCAAAATTACCGCCTAATTTGGAATTGGTATAAGTAACAACTAACTGGAATTGTATCGATTTTAGTTGCGTTAAATTATCAAATACCGAAGCAAGTTCAGAAATGGAAATAACCTCTGAAACAAAATACGGTTTGCGCGGATCACTAACTAATGTAACCGTAATATTGCCCAAGTCTTTCGCACCGCTAAGAATTCCGGTTGCTTTATCAATTTTTGCCTTGTCATCGGCAACAAGTAATTTGTATTGAAACAATGTTTCCGGTGTTGACGGTAACATATTTTTCGTATCGTTTTGAGACGGCGATTGAATACCCAATTTAACCCCGTAATTGTAATTGCCGTCAATAGCAAAACCGGATTTGGTAAGTGTTGCCAAAGGAATTGTTGCTGTTTTAAATTTCGTTTCTTTTCCATAAACAACCATATCCGCCGCCGCGAATGTTGCCGCGTTAATTGTAACAATTCGTACAAAATACTGCGAGTTCGGATTCAATTGTGTACCAAGATCAAACGGTTTTGTCGTATCGGTAATCTGTTCAACAGCAGCGGCGTTCCAATCCGGTTTGCCTTTAGCGTCCACAACATCGGTGTATTCAACATAATGATTCAAAATTGTATTCGCCGGAATCTTTTTTGGTTCAGTAATTGTCAATCCCGCAGCAGAAACAATCGTTATCAGTTTACTATTAACTTTAACTGTTGAAGCAGGATAATCATTTGTTGTTATGGAAATACTCAGTTTGGAAGACAACTTTTCGTTAAGTTTTCCGGCTGCGGCAACCGCATATATTTCAACCGTATATTTACTTTTCGGTGTTAATGTTTCCGTAATAGAATATTCTTTCGTTCCGGCGGCAACATAAGCATACTCAATCAATGCTTTATTCGCATCATAAACCAAAATTTTATATTGCAACGGTATTCCCGAAGTTTCCGAGTCGTTCCAATAAATTTTTGCCGAAGTTTGCGTAATAATATTGGCAGTACTTGATTTTTTTGGTGTTGCAATTTTGGCAGGAGTCGAACTACCGGAACTTCCGGCAATCGGAACCGGTTCAGGATTTTTTATATTACCGAAATTAAAATAGGTCGGCGTTGAAGCAACTGCATACGTATTGTCCGCTCGAACAATAACCTGATAACGGGTTACCGCCGTAAGTTGAGAATGGGGAATAAATGTTTCAAGTTTTGCCCCCGGTTTGACGGTCATTGTAATCGGAGTTCCGCCGGTTTGCGGAATATTGGTTCCCGAATCAACCTCAATAACCGTAATTATAAATCCGCCGGTGTAATTCGCAGGGGCTTTCCATGTGATTTTAACGGCATCGACTTTACTTGTTCCGACTTGAGTTTTCGACGCAACTGTTGTTTTTACATCTGTAACCGCTCCCACCGAAATATCGGCTCCGCCGCCAGTCGGCAATGTTTTAAACGTTCCAGAAACGAGAATCACTTCGGGAATATTATTAATCGTTGCCGTAACCATGTAATCGTAATCCGTTCCGCCGGCAAGTCCTGTTATAGTTACAGTTGTTTTTGTTGTCGTTTCGATTTCTGTCCATTCGGTGCCGGTTTTCAACCAGACGGTATATTTGTTTCCGGTAACAGAATATTTCTTGTCCGGTTTTGTCCATGTAATTGTTACCGCATTTGTTGTAACGCCGGAAGCAGAAACAGTCGAACCAAATTCGGAAGGCAAATCGCCGACTACATAGAGATGTTGATAGGCTCCCATATCGACCGCTCCGCGATTATGTCTTGGATTTCCCTCCTTATCTTTTGTAACACCAACCGGAACCAAAGCAATTTTACCGCTGCCCAACGCCGGAGATTCGTTTTCGATAAGATGTAAATTCCATGCTTTCCAAAGTTCTTTTGTCCATGCACTAACATTATAAGTTACATAATTTTCAAATTTCGGATCAATTTTACTTGCCGAATTGGTTGCGTAATGGGAATCGGAACCGATGGTAATATTTGTTGTTGAGGTCAAATAACGAATCAACGAAGCATTGATTTTAACTTTACCGCCGCTTTGCATGGAAAATTCGTTACCGTCCGAATTGTTGTAGGCGACAATTGAATTATTGATCGTTAAGTCAGAGGAGACCATAATGGCTTTGGTATTTCCGACAATATGTGAATTATTGATCGTTAATTTTGATTTACTCTGCAAATTTAACGGATATCCATTATTTCCGACAATCAGAGAGTTGGTTATTTCCACTGTTCCAAATGTGAGAATGATCCCGTTGGAATTACTGTTTCCGGCAAGTGTAGAATTCATAACCAACATCGAACCGCCGGATTGAATATTGAACGTTGCTTCGGTAGTGATATTCCCTGTAACAATGACATTAATCAGCGACAACTTCCCATAAATCAAACCGACTCTTGTTCCGGTTCCTCCGGTCAATGTCAAATTTCGGAACGTTATTTCGCCGGAGGTTGCAACGTAAAAACCATTTATACCAATATTAATACTGATATTTTGTCCTGTTCCGTCGATAACAAGTCCTTTTTGTTGTAGCATTAATACCTTATTGTTCTCAAGGAAAACAGTTTGATTTTTCAGAGAATCTGCGAACTTTATTGTCGTGTTTTGACCGGCGTAGAATACTGCATTCCGAAACGATAAGGCTCCGTCTTGAAATCTGGCGGGTTCTCTTTCTGTTGTAACGACAATTTCGGAATTTCCCCAGATTTTAACTTCACCAAGAGAGTTTAAAAAATTTCTGGCGATAGTATCTTTTTGAAACCATTTATCTGTTGCGTTTTGAGGAATAGAGGCACCTGCCAAAACCACTTCAAAAGTTGTTGTCCAGTCTTCATGAGAATTTGTTTCACCATAATCTCTGGCAAAATCACCGGATTTTGAACCGGATTTCTTGGAGTTTCCGTTCCACGAAACAGACATCAATTGTTCACAATAAGACGAAGCATGCCAACTGTGTGCAAATTCATGAAGCGTAATTGCCTTATTTGCAGTAACAGTAATATCCAAAGCAATCGCACTGCCGCCGCCATAATTCATTCCTACATAATTGCCTCCCAAACTACCGGCTCCAACCAGCAGCATCTCGGTTGAATTATCGTAGCCATAATTTTCGTTGCGGAAAAATCTGTAATTCCCCATCAGATTATAGGTGTAACGGATTGTATCGACAACATTGAAAAAATGTGTATCCGTCCATACCTGATAAGGCAACGCATCTGCTGTTGATGTATTGACAAAAACAAGATGAGCATCGTCTTTGCCGGATGCCGTTGAAGTTACAGAACTTCCGCTCGCCCAACTATCACCATTCGTTTTACTTCGCCAGAGGAACGCCGATTTACCGGTTTCGGTATTGTGAAAAACATTTGTTCCGATTCCGCCGATAATTAAATCATTACCGTTACCGCCGTTAAAAATGTTCGAAACGGAACCGCCCATCAAATCGTCATTACCGTTACCACCGTTAATCGTACACGCAACATCAACATAAACACTATTATACCACGCCTTAAATGTATCATCTCCATCATAACCGTTAAAAACGATTGAAGTAATACTGGTGAATGTTGAAAGTTTCGTAAAAGAATCTCCGTATGAAGCAGAAACATAAATTTCAAAATTACCGCTGTTTTGATAAACTTGTACCCAATCGTCAGTATTTGTTCCTTCAATTGTCAAAACACCGCCGGCAACCGAAGCCGTAACATTTGTTCCGGCGGCATCCAAAATAAATGGAACAACATCATTGTCATCCTGAATATTCTGAATATTGGGAATATTTTGAATAATAGTATTTGCCGAAAGGAGTTCACGATTTTCTAAAATCTCGAAACTCAACATTTTTCGGCACAATTGATTGAATAACCGATTTGATTTTGTCGTTTTGTACATGAAAAACTCAATGTGTAAAAAGTGTAAAATTAAAAGATTAACCTGAAAATCCCGTAATTTCGTAATTACTGATATTTCTTTCAGACACGAATTTCCGCATCAACAATAGTTAAAATGTCTTCGTAACGCCGGCGAATCGGTTCGATTTGTTCATTGATTAGTTCGTCAACCTGTTCCGGTGAACGTCCAATAAACATCGGCAATTTCAATTCCGCTTCAATATCAATTCCATCAAACGCCGGATCATTTTGGAGCCGGTTCAATAAATCATTTTCGCCGCCTTCCATTTTGACCACTCTTGCCGCTTCTTTGGCGTGTTCGCTAATCCGTTTATGTAAATCCTGCCGGTCACCGCCGCGTTCCGCTGCTGCCATTAAAATATTTTCTGTTGCCATAAAAGGAATTTCCGAACGTAAATTTTTTTCAATTACTTTCGGATAAACAAACATTCCTTCCGCAATATTTTGATACAAAATCAATACGGCGTCAATTGCCAGAAACGCTTGCGGCAGGACAAGCCGGCGATTGGCACTGTCATCGAGAGTTCGTTCCATCCATTGGGTTGATGCGGTCATTGCCGGGCTTGTTTGCAAACTCATCACCAATCGCGCAAGAGAACAAATCCGCTCACTTCGCATGGGATTCCGCTTATACGCCATCGCAGAAGAACCAATCTGACCCTCTTCAAACGGTTCCTCCATTTCCTTGCGGTGAGCAAGAATACGAATATCCGTAGCAAATTTATGCGAACTTTGCGCAACACCGGACAAAACATCAAGAATTTGTGAGTCCATTTTTCGCGGATAAGTCTGACCGGTTATTACGAAGGGTTCCATTCCGATTTTGGCACAAAATATCCGTTCAAGTTGCCGGACTTTTTCGTGATCGCCGTTGAAGAGTTTCAAAAAGCTGGCTTGTGTTCCGGTGGTTCCTTTGTTGCCGAGAACTTTAATGTTACGAATCCGGTGTTCGGTTTCGGCAAGATCAAGAATTAAGTCATAAGCCCAAAGACAAGCTCGCCGTCCTACGGTTGTTGGTTGGGCGGGCTGGAGATGTGTAAACGCCAGACACGGTAAATCACGGTATTTCCACGCAAAACGCCCCAACCGGTCAATCACAACCGCTAAACGGTTACGAATTAAAGTGAGTGCTTCACGGAGTAAAACCGCATCGGTGTTATCTGTAACAAAACAACTTGTCGCTCCAAGATGAATAATTGGTCGGGCGTTGGGGCAGACATCGCCGTAAGTGTAAACGTGAGCCATAACATCATGGCGAACTCGGGTTTCGTGCTCTGCCGCTTTATCGAAGTCAATATCGTCCAGATGATTGCGAAGTTCTTCTATTTGAGATTGTGTTATAGGAAGTCCCAATTCCGCTTCTGCTTCCGCCAACGCCAACCAAAGACGACGCCATGTACTGAATTTACGTTGCGCTCCCCAGAGCTGCGACATTGATCGTGAAGCGTAACGGCTAATCAAAGGATTTTCGTAATTAAGCATCGTTAAAATTGAAAGAATAAAAAAATGTGTGTAGCGGTCTATTTTATATTTTTGGTAATAACCGGCTTGTACACTAATTACAAGCGGTAATCACATACAAAAACGTAATTCAATACCGGTTGTTGTTGTTGTTGTAAAGTTCACACGATTAAAACAGTATTAAATTAATATGTTTGGTGTTGGGCATACTACGGCATCAGGAATCGGCAATTCTAAAGTTGAAATTATTTGTATATTATAAATGAAAATTTGAGAAATAAAAGATACTTTTCAGATACTTTTCACAAAAAATATTTTTTAGGTAATATATTAGTGGTTTTATGGTACCTGTACTTTTCAAAATGCACAATGTTAAAAAACAAGGCATTTTTGAAAATTGTTTTATCTAAAATCAGCGGGTAGAACATCCCAAGAAAGATCCTTGCATTGATAAATCAAGTCATTTTCAGTTTGCAAACGACCAAATAAAAAATATCCCGTTTCTTTATGAATGATATTCTCATGTATTGTCCGAAAATTTTTTTAAATTCCATTACGACAAAAATTATTGGCACACTTGTTACAACAACAGTACCTGATGGGGTCGATTGTTCTGTTTTTGTACCACTTATTGCTTATTTAATTTTAATTTTTTGTCGGTTTTATTATGGAGTACCTTGACCGCGATTGTCCACAAGATTAAAGTTATTGCACCGGTAATTTTAGGCTATTTCAAAGATATCAGACAAGCGTAACTGGTCTAGCTTTTGCCGTCAACCGCTTTCTGTTTGTCAACTATTGGATGATTTCTGTCTATTACCAGAATAATTACTAATGTACTTATATGAAAACTGCCGGAGAGAAACCAACAAATAATCCAATGCCAAACCGGTTTTTCCATTTGAAGAAGAGTTGCCCAGTATGATGTTCCTTGAAAAAAGACAAGACTTCCTAGTAAACTAATGTGAAAGAGGATTGAATTATCCTCTTTATCTCCAATCTTGTAGTAAAAATCAACATAAGGAACAAGAGTAAAAATACTTAAAAGATTAAATAAAAAATAAATGACCCCGATTTCCGCGTGATGTAAAGAATGAGAAGAATAGATCGTAGAAAACAAAATTGCAGTACAACAACTAGCCAAAATAGTTAGTAATTGTAAAACAATTCGAAACAATTTATATTGTATATCCTTATTGGATATTTTTAAGGTTGAGTTTCTTCCTGTAAATGAAAGTTTGCGAACTATCCGCTATTCACATTCTTTTTCTTTTAGTAAGATATTGAAATTTTCGCACAAGAACAGATAAATCAACAATACGGTTGAAACCAAACCGAAACTAATAATCACTTCACACAACGTCGGATAATAAATTACTCCGGCATCACGTGTCATGCCCGTAATCACCACATTCATTCGGTTGGCAAAAACACCAACACTCGTAAGAAAACCATAAGTAATAATCCAACCCCGATAGTTGATAAGCGGTGAAAAAACAATCAAAACCGGTATCACCACACCAAATAAATGTTCCAGAATAAACGCAAAACTCTCAAAACTGCCCTCAAACAATAATCCCATTTCGTTGTGAACCGCAAGATCGCCGATTTTTAAAATAAGATAAAGTAACATAATCCCGCCGCCGATTCGCGCAAGCGTTTTCAGAATATTGTTTGATGTTTTGTGCCCGAAAGAAAAACCAACCAACACCGATTCCATAACCAACATTGCCGGTCCCACAAAAAGCGATGATAAAAGAAAAAATAGAAAAATTAACGGACTCCACCAAAGCGGATGCAAACGTCCGTCAGTCATTAGATAAATCGCCCCAAGAGATGATTGATGTAACGTCGGTAACATAACACCAATAACCGCTAAAACCGGAAAAAACCGTACAAAAAGCCAGTGAATACGGCGAAACACTTTTTCGGTAATCACCTCGCCTAATTCCAAAACTTGAACAATTGTGTACAAAGAAACACACCAGAACACCTCAAACAACGCAGATTCGTGTCCCCACGAAACATAAGGACGCCAAAAATTAAACCAACGCCCGATTTCCGTAAAAAGACCAACAAGCATCAGTGTGTAACCAAGAAGCGAAATAAGTAAGGTTCGGCGTGAAATCGGTTTTAAACGTTCAATATGTAATATGTGAACAAGAAATGTTGTACCGTAACCGCCGCCCGCTAACGCCGCTCCTGCAAAAACCGCCCAACCCTTCCAAAGTCCCCAAGGCCATCGATCACTGAGATTGGAAACAACCTGCAACCCAAACGCAAAACGGTACAACATAATTGCCGCCGTCAATAACGATAACAAAATCAGAAAAAAACGTAACGGCGTTATTCGAAATGACCAGTGATCATAAGAAATACAAATAAACCACTTCTTAAATTCAATATTAAAATCCATTGGAGACTATTGGGTTGGTTGTCCTGATATTAAGTAATTCCGGCAGAATTCAGACATGTTTCAAAAAAATAATTCAAAAACGGTTAAAAATATAACATTCGCAAAACACCGTTTTTACCGATGTAACCAATATTATTCTGTTGTTTCGGCGTTAATATTGTTGTTATCATTATTGTTGATATTTTCGGCGGTTTTAACGTGTTCTTTTCGTTTTGTGAAAAAATAAAGCCCCGTTAACACCAACGCCCAAACCGTACCAAAAATCGGCGTCGAATGCATATAAGTTGATGTGTACGAAGGAATCGACTTTTTTGGAACATCCGTCTTGAAACCGAGTTGCGAAAACGGTGTATCGGAAACATAAATCCAAGAAGTGCCGCCGGCTTCCTCTTCGCCGTAAATGTGTTGAATATATTTGGGGTCTTTATCGATCAATTCTTTTGCCTCCGCCAACAACTCGTTACGGTCTCCAAACTTCATAACATTCGTCGGACACACCGATACACAAGCCGGCTGCTGACCTTTAGCAATACGATTACTGCACATTATACATTTCGTAATTACAGGAATCGTTTTGTTCCACTCAAATTTGGGAATCTTAAACGGACACGCCAACATACAATAACGGCAGCCGACACAATTATTGGGATAATAAATAACCGGTCCGGCTTCCGTTTTTTGAAACGCTTTGGCAAAACAGGACGACACACATCCCGGCTCTTTACAGTGCATACATTGCCGTTTGACAAACCGCCATATCTCACGGTTTTCGCCGTCTGTTTTATTTGATTCGATTACAGGATTTGATTTGTTTGCGCCGGTGTTCTTGCCGTCAGCCGAATGAGATACACGGAATTTTTGAATCACCGTCCAGTTTTCGTCCGCTAATTCGGCACTTTCGCCGTTGGTTTCCGCGCGTTCATTGATCCATTGATTGCCGTTGTACATCTTGCACGCCACCGTACAACTACCGCAACCAATACATTTGGTAAGATTCACTAATACACCTTTGGACATGACAACCTCCGTCAAAATATTTACAAAATATCCGTAACCATTTGCGCACGATTCACAATTAACGATTCATTATTCACTATTAACCGTCAACGATTAACTACGAAACTAACTGTTTACTTTTTTTCTCAGGTGCGTACTGTAGTTTTCGTAATGAGTATGTAAAAGGGCATGAGCAAGTTCGCCGTTGGGTTCTCCGAGATAATCCTTGTAAACGGTTTTAATTTCGGGATTTTCGTGACAAAGCCGGACAGTACAGCGTTCATCGACACTGTAAAGTGCGCCGATGCGTGCGGAACGTACTTCGTCCGAAGGCGGTAAGGCTGTTCTGGGTTGCCCGCCGCCGCTGATACAACCGCCCGGACAAGCCATAAATTCAATAAAATGCCAATTTCCCGTACCGTTTTGAACACGTTCCAAAACTTTGTGCGTATTGCCCATGCCCGCAACAACCGCCACACGAACTTCGCCGTAACCGGGAATTTCCAATGCGGCTTCTTTCATTCCCGCAAGACCGCGAACCGGTTGGAGATTGAACAGGAGAGCCGGAGGTTTTTCGCCGGAAATTTGGGCGTAAGCGGTACGAACCGCCGCTTCCATCACCCCGCCGGTAACTCCGAAAATCGCACCGGCACCGGAATATTCGCTCAAAAGATTATCGTAATGGATTGGTTCCAGTTTTAGCAGGTTAAGTCCGCGTAATTTAATGAGTTTTGCCAATTCGCGGGTGGTGATAACCAAATCAGTGTCCCGAATACCGGGATCGCCGATTTTCAAACCGGAATGATTCATTTCCGGTCGTCCCGCTTCAAATTTTTTCGCCGTGCAGGGCATGACGGCAACGGAAAAGATTTTTTTCGGATCAATACCGCGTTTTTCGGCATAATAGGATTTAATCATTGCGCCGAGCATGGACATGGGCGATTTTGCCGACGACAAATTGGGCAACAAATCGGGGTAAAAGTATTCGCAATACCGTACCCAACCCGGACAACACGAAGTAAACTGCGGAATTGGGGCGTTTAATTTGCCGGTAATTCGGTGTACCAATTCGGTGGCTTCTTCCATGATGGTGAGGTCGGCGGAAAAATTGGTATCCAATACGGTGTCGAAACCGAGCAATTTAAGAGCTGCAACTTGCCGTCCTTCCACATTGGTTCCTGCCGACAACCCGAATTCTTCGCCCAATGCCACACGGGTGGACGGAGCGGTTTGGGCAACCACATGTTTATTCGGGTCGTTCAATGCTTCAACCAATGCGGAAAGACCATCCGTTTCGGTGATCGCTCCGGTGGGACACCACAAGGTACATTGTCCGCAACCGATACAAGGAATATTATCGATGAGCGGAAGATCATAGTTGTACATGACGGTTTCCACTTTGGAGCAGACTTCCGCGCATTGCCCGCACAAAATACATTTGCGGTCATCGCGTGTAATTGATAAGTTGTTTGGGTCAATGGGGATACGTCCGCGAACTTGGGGCGGAAAGTTCCCATTACCTTCGTATTGGCTGGGCATCCAACCTTCACCGCCGGAGGGTTTGCCGCTGCAGCCGATTGTACTTACAACCAATCCCGTCCCCGCCATTTTGATAAATGATCTGCGGGATACGTCAATATTAGGTTCGTGCTGATTTTCCGGTTTCATTTTTCACCTCCGGGCAAGTTTTAGGTATTCCGACCTCGTTTATTACTATTATTTTATTCTGCTTTCGGTAACTGTCTAGGGACAAAATCGAAAATAAATAAAAATTTATTGATAAAAATTGTTTTTTTCTGATATTTTGTGCCTGGTTTGCGGGTTTCATAGGACTGAAGTATTCTATTTACAATGTTTTAGCGGAATTTTGGGAATCCCAAAAAGTTTTCGGGAACTCCTCCAAAGTTTGCATTCAGTGGAATGTTTTCCATAGAACCTTATTCTCAACCTAATCTTTCCGAACAAAACAACCTCAGCAGCCAAGAACTTTATACGTTATTAACCTTATTAAAAGGGTAAAAAATGAGGCAATGAGTTTGATTTTTTGGGAAAATTGCTTGTTATTGATGTTAAATTGGGCAAAATAAGAGGTTTATTTGGCGTCATTGGTCGGGAAATGCCGGAATTGAGGCGAAAAACCGAAAAAAACATGCGAGAGATAAAAATTATCTCTCGTGAGATAGATTT
>JAITQV010000721.1 GCA_031288765.1 Planctomycetaceae bacterium | reverse complement strand
GTACAACACTGTAATTATAAGTACTTTTAATATCATCATTTACGAATATTTATAATTACAACATTGTTTTTTAAAAATGCGTAAAAAAACAGATCTTTTGAACACCCTACCCGCAAGGGGTGTGATGTGCATAACCGGCGGTGAAGCGCAGCGCAACCGCCGACTCGGAATCTTACAAGGTAGGCAACCTCACGGCGAACGATTGCCTACCTTTTGTTTTTGTATCGGGTTGGTTGGGGATTCCGATCCGTAGGTTGCACTTCTCTTTACCTGCGGTTATGCACATCTCGTCCCGCGGGTTAAAACTTTTGCAAGCGGAATTATTGCCGTTGCGGCGGGAAATCCACACTCGACACTATTAACGATTCACTCCTAACTCCAAACTATTCTTCATTCCTCAAAGGCTGTAAGAATTTCCTGAGGTGAGGCGGTTCCGGTTTGACCGATTTTCCGAATAGTAATCGACGATGCCAGATTGCCAAGAATTGCGGCTTCTTCGTAGTTTGCTCCGGCACAAAGCGACGCCACAATCGCCGAACTGGAAGCATCGCCGGCTCCGCAAATATCAATCTCCCCCTCAACAAAAACAGCCGGAATATGTTTTGTTTGTTGTGTTTTGTCTCCCGCCGGATCAATAACCAATTGCCCGCGTTCCCCCATTGTAATAAAAACCGCTCGTCCGGTCTTCTCCGCAAGTTTCAACCCGCACTGTTCTAAAACATCCAATGCCGGTGTTGTACCGTCACCGCCGTAAAGTCCGCACGCTTCAAGCGCTTCCCGCTCATTGCACTTAATCACCATGTCCCTGTAAAGACAAATTCTTTCGCGTGAATCGGCGTAAATCAATGGTTTTGAGCATTTTCGTCCCGATTGGATCAGATAATTCCGAACATTTTCCGTCAAAACACCGCAATTTTCCTCACTCACTTGATCCATAATAATCAACGCATCCACATGCCCTATGATTTCCCGAATTGACGAAATCAATTTTGTTTCGATTGACGGCGGAGTGGCGGTTCGGTTTTTAATATCGAACCGGTTCATTTCAATTCCGTTGCGAAATGGTTTGGTGTAACACGGAGTAACACGCAAGTCTGTTTCAATCATGTGGGTTCGTGCCGCTCCGGTTTTGTCCAAAAGAGCCGCAAGCTCATAGCCCTCTCCGTCTTTACCGAGAAATCCGACAGCGTCAATCTTTCCAACACCAAGAGCCGAAAGATTATTGACAACAGTTCCCGCCGCACCGGGACTGCTCCAACATTCAACCACTTGATAAGCGGTTAAACCGGTTTCAAGAGACGGTTCGTCCTGTTTCGGGTCGATTTTCCAATACCGGTCTAAAAAATAGTCGCCAATAACCGCAATATGAATCAAACGAAAATTCGACAGAATCTCTTTGAGACGTTGTTTATTCATGGGTTATTTGTTTATTCATGGGTTATACTGTACGGGATTGGAAAAACAGTTGTCATTATTTATAGAAACTGCGGACACGCATAATCGAATCAAACCCGCCAAGACGAATACATTCATCAATACATACCAATGCCGGATTGCCTTCTTCCAGAGTTTCGTAATTGCGTTTGACCGAACCTATGACAAAATCAAGCCCCAACGGCATCGCACGGGTTAAAAAAGCACTTTCGAGAGGTCCTTTGACAAGCGAACCGTCTTTCCGTTTCGACGGCAACATCACCGTGAAATTACTCAACCCGACCGAAGCATGAAACCCCGCAAACTGCGGATCATCATAAATCAACTTCAACGCCGCAAGAAGCCGTGATAAATTGCCCTCACTGTCCGAACCAATCGGCGCAATTCCCGGATCAAAAATCAAATCGTTGTTTGGGATTCCTGCTTTTTTCGCTTCCGCAAGAAGTAATTTCGCCGCATCGTAAGTTTCTTGTGCCGTATGACATGCTCCGGCTTTACCGTCCTGAACCGTTTCGGAAATCAAAAGAATAGGACGAAACGGTTTAATTTTGTACAGTTCGAACATTTCCGTTCGGAGCGGCGAAATCGAATTAAGAAGCGGTTGTCCCGCCGAATCGTCATAGGCTTTCAACCCCGCTTCGGCTAACACCGGATCAGGAGTGTCAATCGAAAGCGGTTTTCGGGTTACGGTTTGAACCGTGCGGACAATCTCCGCCAGAAACTCCGCCGAACGACCGCCCACATTCACATCAATATAAGTTGCTCCCTTTTCATCCTGAAACGACGCCAATTCCTTGATACCATCAATATTGCCGTCTTCAAAAAGTTGGTGAGTGGAAGGAACGGAATCGTTAATCGATTCGCCGATAATTTTAATATTGGATTTGGGCATGGTTTTTTCGTCTTAATAAACAAAGTTAATAAACATGGTTCGGCAACAAACATCAAAACATAATAAATATTAAGGTAATTGTCTATTTATTACCACTGAACACACGAAATACACGGAATTTGTAATAGTAATAATGTTTACGTACAACTTCAAGGTTTGTTTATAGAGAATAGGACAGAAAAATGTTGTTTTGTTATTGTATTCATTTTGTATTCTTAAAAAATAAACTTGTGATCGTATCTTACTAATTTCCGTGTGTTCCGTGTATTCTGTGGTTAATAAAAATAGACAGCTGCATATTAAGGTAATTGGAAGGAATCTTCAAAAAGTTATTTTGTGCCGTAAACTTTTTTCGGATCAAAAATACGTTCCCCGACAATCTTAAAACCGTCGGGAATAATTTCACGGAAAAAACAAGTTTTATAACCTTCGTGACAGGCGGCGCCGCCGATTTGTTCGACTTTGAGGAGAATGGTATCGGCGTCGCAGTCAAGAAATACACCGGAAACCTTCTGAATATTTCCGCTTTCTTCCCCTTTTCGCCACAATTTATTCCGGCTGCGGCTGAAATAAACGGCGTTACCGGTTTTTAGGGTTTCGTTGTAGGCTTCTTCATTCATGTAAGCCAACATCAATACTTCGCCGGTTGCCGCATCCTGTGTAACAACCGGCACAAAATTATTGCATTTCGCAAAATCAGGGCGTAATAAATTATTCATAATAAATTATTCATAGTAAACGCAAAAAGTTAAGGCTGTTAAAATCATGAAGGGGAATTGTAGTCCAAATAGAAAATTCGGACAAGCCCCTGCTCCGAAAAACCTGCAAACTTTGTGGAAAGTTGATAGTTGATAGTGGAAAGTTGATAGTGGAAAGTTGATAGTGGATAATTCGCAAGCGGAGTTATTGACTCGGATTCATGCCCCTTTGCCATGGATTCATGCCCCTTTGCCATGAATTCATGCCCCCGTTTGCGGTCAATTTATTCCCAGTCGGCTGGCATCGATGCAACCCTTCGGCGAAGGGCTTTCACCCAACGATTGCCTACCTTGTGAATTGCAAATCATAAGGTAGGCAATTGTTCGCCGAACAGTTTCCTTCAAGTCCCGCAAGGGACGAGATGTGCATAACCGTAGGTGGAGCGCAGC
>JAITQV010000700.1 GCA_031288765.1 Planctomycetaceae bacterium | reverse complement strand
TTGTGTCCCTAGCGGGACACGCATTTCTTTTATAATATTTTTCTACCAACATTTCGTCCCTAACGGGACGGAGTTTAGCGAATGGTGTGTGGGCGAAAGATTTTTCGCCCCTACCACATATACGAAGGTCGGCGAACACCGATGTAATCGTCCGCCGACAAATTTCCCAGTCGGCTAGCGCCGACGCAACCGCTACGGCGAAGGGTTGCTTACCTTAGGAGGTAATTGTCAATTTATTAACCACTGAATACACGAAATACACGGAATTGGTAATAGTAATAAATGTTTACGTGCAACTTTAATGTTAGTTTATTTATAGAAAATAGGACACAAAAATGTTTTTTTGTTATTATATTCATTTTGTATCCTTAAAAATGAACTTGTGATCTTATCAATTTACTAATTTTCGTGTGTTCCATGTATTCTGTGGTTAATAAAATATAGACGGTTACACCAAAATTTGTATAAAATTTGACACGTCATAAATTTTAAACGACAGAAACGGCGCTTATTCGCTAAAATACCAACCGGTTTTTGAATTGAGGTTTACGTGCATTTGCTGCATACCTTGTATTTTCAAAAAATTTGTGAATGGTTACGATGAAACTTAATCCTTTTGTAATGTCGGGAGATTTTCTATGACAAAATCAACACGCAGACAATTTTTTCAATCAACAGCAGGAATTACGGCAGCAGCGGCAATTGCAGCACCGTATATTATTGCTCAGGAATCCAAAGGCGCTAATGACCGAATCGGAATCGGATTTATCGGCACCGGCGGACGTTGCGGGGCGCATCTCGAAATTATCAACCGCTTCAAAGAACAAGGAATCGCCGAACCGGTTGCGGTGTGCGATGTTTACCGTCCGCGGCTTCTTGCCGCATCGCAAAAAACCGGCAATTCCAAAATGTACGACAACCACGAAGACCTCTTGCAAGATAAAAATGCGGATGTTGTTTGTATTGCCTCGCCGGATCACCACCACGCTTATCAGGCAATCGACGCAATTAACGCCGGTAAAGATGTTTTTTGCGAAAAACCGTTGACGCATTGGTCGCAATTCGAGTTGGCAAAGAAGATTGAACAGGTTGCCAAAGACAAAGGTAAACTTGTTCAGGTGGGAACCCAACACATGGCGGACGATAATTACCCCAAAATTCGTGAACTGATTCGGAGCGGAATTATCGGTAAACCGGTTCAAGTGGAGTGCGGTTATTTCCGGCGCGGCGATTGGGGCGAGCGGATGCCCGTTCCCGACCCCAACGCTAAACCCGGTCCCGATCTGAATTGGGAACGCTTTTTGGGTGACGCCCCCAAAACCGATTTTACAATTTCACGCTTTTTCCAATGGCGGCTCTATTGGGATTACGCCGGCGGTCCGGCAACCGATTTGCTCGTCCACACGTACACGCCGGTATTTTGTGTTTTGGGGTTGGATTTTCCGGTTCGTGTTTTTGGCGGCGGCGGAACATTCCAGTACAGCCGCGAAGTTCCCGATCAATGCAATATCATTGCCGATTATAAGGACGGACCGTCCGTGGTGATGACCAATTCGTTGTCGAATCATGTGGACAAAGAAACCGTGATTCGCGGAACGGACGGGCTTATCAAATGGGGAATGATTCAAGGCTCCAAAGCGGATTACGATAAAGGCGTGCGAATTGTGCCGTTTGCCAAAGATAAAGAAGAAATCAAAATTGCATGGGCGGGCAACGGCGATACCGGAAAACTTTGGAAAAATTTACTCGAATGTGTTAAAACCCGTCAGGAACCAATGTGTCCGATCTCCTTAGCGGTTCGTGTTCAGGCTCCGCTGTCCATGGGAATCCTTTCACATCGGGAAAATAAAGTCGCCGTGTTCGATTTTGAAAAACAATCCATTAACATGAATTGACGGCGGAAAGTTCGCAGGCGGATAATTATCCGCTTGCGCCGTTATTAACTATTAACTTAACTATTAGTAATCCAAAAACAAAATGAGTTCAAAACACAATTACATCTTTATTTTATTTGCGGTGTTGATTTTGGGGATTTTGGGAGTGTTTGCCGATGCGGAGGAAAACGGAAACAATCCTTCCCCAATTGCTCAAGACGGTTCCGGGAAACAATTGCCGGAGCAAAACAATGCCAAAATAATATTGAAAAGCGGAGGGCAACCGCTTGCCGAATACCGTTTTGCCGATGTTCCGTACAAACCGTATATTGACATCTTACGAACGCCGT
This sequence comes from Planctomycetaceae bacterium, assembly GCA_031288765.1. Classification (GTDB taxonomy): domain Bacteria; phylum Planctomycetota; class Planctomycetia; order Pirellulales; family Thermoguttaceae; genus WRKP01. Next base: position 1,662 of record JAITQV010000700.1, on the reverse strand, counting down.
CCGGTCATAATATATTGCGGGATGCGCCGCATGATCATTTGCATCATCACGGATTGATGTTTGCGGTTGCGGTGAACGGCTGCAATTTTTGGGAGGAATCTACGCCCAAACACGGCAAGGAGATTACCGTTTCCGTCAACCCGCAACCCGGTATCGAAACATCGTTTTTGGAATCGGAACTTGATTGGAAGAACGGCGAATCGAAAACGTTAATTCAAGAGAGCCGCAGGATTGCTGTTTCTTTGGGGGAAAAGGTTACGCTGTTGGATTGGCGAACGGTATTAAAAGCGGGGGAGCAGGGCGCCCATCTTGATAAGAGCAACCATCATTATTTTGGTCTTGGTTTACGTTTTGACCAAACGATGGACAAAGGCGGGCGGTTTTTTAGTGATTCGGGTTGGGGCGAGGCGGAGGTTATTCGGGGTGATGAACGGTTGACGCCGTGTTGTTGGATGGCGTACACGGCAAAGTCGGAGGGGAAACCGGTTACGGTTGCGGTTTTGGGGCATCCGTCGAACCCGATTCCGACGATGGCGTTTACGATGGGCGATGCGGGTAAAAGTTTTGCCTATCTTGGGATTACGCTGAACCTGCACCGCCAACCTGTTGAGATAAAACCGAACAGTTCATTGACATTTTATTATCGGGTTGCGGTGTGGGACGGAGAAACAACGCCGGAAATAGTCGCCAAAACCTATTCTGATTTTGCTCGGTAACTTGGGGCGCGTTAATAGTGGAGAATGTTGCAAGCGGAATTATTGCCGTTGCGGTGGAAATCCACATGCAAACTATCCACTCTCAACTATCAACCAATCTCGTCCTGCGGACTTAGAAGAAAAAATATTTCACTGAATAACTACAAAAAATTTATTGATGTTGCGGAAGACGGAAAACCGTTTTCGGCGGTTGCCGAAAGTCTGCGGAAGAGAAAATATTCCCGTCAAACATTTGTCGAAGTATTGAAAAATTGGTATCTATTCAGTCATTTGTTTTCAGTATTAACATTAAATCTTAACGTAGAGTAGACGAGGGACGTATGGTTTAGGTTTAGACATATTCTGTTTCGGGATTTCTCCTTTCTGTGTCTCATTAGCCTCATACCTTGCCGCCACGCCGCCTCACCCCTCTTCCCACCGGACATGTAGATTTCCCCCATCCGGCGGACATTGATGCACTCACTGCAAGTTTTCGCGAGATGCCGGCCGGATAACTCCCAATTCTTTATAAATCAGAGTGTACCAACTCATCCCTTCAGGCGGTTTGAAAGGACGTTGGTTACGATGTTTCAGGAATTGGATCAACCGTTTTTGAACAAAATTATCAATCGCCGCACCGCTTTGCGTTGCGTTAATCACTTTTGTCTTCTCACGATTTACCTCCAACCCCATCCGGGTTTCTATCTTCGACACAACCCAACTTCCGCACGATGACCGACATACCGCGCCATAATCACAAAATCGTCCGTTGCAAATATCGGTTCAAAAATAAGCTTAGCAGCTTACTGTACGATACGATCTTTGACGGTTGGAATTCCCAGCGGACGCATTTTTCCGTTACTTTTAGGAATATAAACCCGTCTGACCGGCTGTGGTCGATATGTTTTCGTTCGCAATTCCTCTTGAATTTCTTCAAGCAGTTTGGAAACACCGTATCGCTCGACAT
>JAITQV010000688.1 GCA_031288765.1 Planctomycetaceae bacterium | reverse complement strand
AACACCGTGTTCAATATTACGGTTACAAAACCGGAAAAGTAGTCCTTGCCCAAACAGAAATAAATCGTTGTTTGCATTATTGCCCTACGGGTAAAAACAAATATTGCCAAACATTGTATTTTTTAATAATAGGCGTATAATATTTCACATCGTAAATGAATCGAAAGACGCACTTGATTGTTTTGAAATTTATGAAATAGAATTTTTAGTATTTATATTTTCCTTTATACCCTTAACCCCTTAAACAAACAATGACAGAAAAACAAATTGCCTTGAACGGCGGAACTCCCGTTTGGAATGAACCGTTTCCGGTTTGGCCCTCGTTTGAAGAATCGACCATTCAAAAAGCAATGGAACCGCTTCGCACCGGTAAAGTTAATTACTGGACAGGCTCCGTCGGACAAGAATTTGAAACCGCTTGGGCAAAATGGAATGGAACAAAACACGCGATTAGTGTTACGAACGGAACAGCCGCACTTCATGTTGCGCTTTCCTCGTTGGGAATTGGACCCGGTGACGAAGTTATTTGTCCTTCTTATTCCTTTATTGCTTCCTCGTTTTGCATCATGCAAGCGGGTGCACTCCCTGTTTTTGCCGATGTCGGAACCGATCATTTGATCAATCCGGCTGAAATTGAAAACAAAATCAATGAACGTACCAAAGCAATTATCGTCGTCCATCTTTATGGTGTTGTTGCCGATATGGATCCAATCCTGAAAATTGCACAAAAATACAATCTGAAAGTTATTGAAGATTGCGCCCAATGTTTCGGAGGAATCTACAAAGGACAAAAAACCGGAACACTTGGCAATGCCGGATGTTTCAGTTTTTGTCAAAGTAAACATTTTACAACCGGCGGTGAAGGCGGAATGGTTGTTACAAACGACGAAGATCTGGCATGGGAATGCCGTTCGTTCCGCGATCACGGTTACGATGTTAAAGAACGGTTGAATCTTCTCGAAATGGAAGGGAAATTAATGTACATTCACCGGCGAATCGGATTCAATTTTCGAATGACCGAAATTCAATCACAAATCGGTTTGTGTGAACTCGCAAGATTGGACTCATGGAATCTGAAAAACCGTGTCCGTAACGGAAAAATGTTGCTCAATGCGCTTCGTAATCATCCGATTGTTCTTCATGCTCCGGTCGATACCGAAGAACGGCAAAATGCTTATTGGTGGGCGCCGTTTATTCTCGATCTTGATAAATTGACCTGTGATATTAAAACATTTATTAAAGCGGTGGGAGCCGAAGGTGTTCCGGTTTACAGTGTTCTTTGGCCCGAAATGTACAAAGAACGTGTTTACGTTGAAAAGAACGGTTTCGGTAACGCTAACTATCCGTTCCAAGACCCGAAAGCACGCAATATCGATTACACCAAAACCGAATGTAAAACGGCTCATTGGGTTACAAACCGTACCATGTGTTTTTTCACTCATCCCGTTTATGGGGAAAAACATATTCAAGCCTGTATTGACGCTTTCAGAAAAGTTGCCGATTATTATATCAAAAATTAAACAATATTTATGAACAAAAAAATTAAATACGCTTTAGTCGGTTTTGGCGGAATTGCAGTCAATCGGATTGCCAAAGAAGGTTTTGGCTGTGATTCTGTTCGGATAGGTAAACCGGATAATGCCGAGTTGGTTGGTGTAACGGATACAAATTCCGCTCAAAAATCAGAAGCGGATGTTTTAGGGCTGAAATGGTACGGTCATTTCGACAAGATATTAGCCGATTCAATGATCGATGCTGTTTTTATTGCTACGAATAATCGGTCGCACGCCCCGCTTGCAACCGCAGCACTCGAAGCCGGTAAACATGTTCTTGTTGAAAAACCGCTGGCAGTCAATAGCCGTGAAGCAAAAAAACTCGTCGAACTGGCTCAAAACAAAAAACTCAGTCTTGGTGTTGATCACATGATGACACAAAATGTTCTTCACCAAAAAGCACGTGATATGATTTGCGCCGGAAAACTCGGAATTATCAATGATGCTTGTTTTCACATGGAATTTGCGTACGGATACGAATCCGGCGAAGCGGCAAGCTGGCGATGTTCCGATGAAAACGAACTCGGCGGTCCCATCGGAGATGTTGCCAGTCATTGTTTTTATATGATCGAATATTTGTTCGGAAATCATATTGTATCAATTTCCGCTGTCTATTATCCTAAAACAATGACTATTAAAGTTGAAGACGGCGCTTTGATTCGGTTGATGTTACAAAACGGTTTGAATTGTTCCGTTCGAGTTTCTTTTTGTGACAAACGCGGCGGACTTGGCGGAACATTATCAGGACTCGGCTTTGAAATTTACGGCGACAAAGCAGTTCTTCGAAGTTACGGAACGATGTTTCAACTTTCCGGTTATTCCGATGAGCCGATTCGTCAACGCCTTGAATGGGACAATTTTTCAAAACAAGAAAATTATTATATTGATGTTCCGGTAAACATTTACCAAAAAATGATTGATTTTCATGCAATGTCGATTTTAACCGGAAAACCATTGGACGGAGAGGAAGGACTTCATAACGTCTTACTTTGTGAAACAGCACATCGTTCCGCAAAACAAGGAGGTGTTCCCTGTCAGCCCGAAATGTCTCAATAATTTGTTCACGATCATTGTATCGGAATTATTGATCATTTGTTACTTTTTTAACCATTTCCATTACTATAACAGAAAGGTTTTTCCTATGAAAACAACACATTTTTCTTCACGCCGTAATTTTTTGAAACAGACAGCAGTGTTAACCGGAGTTACGGTTACAGGATTGTCAACGCTGCGTGTTCATGCGGCGGGAAATGATTCGGTCAAAATTGGTTTGATTGGTTGCGGCGGTCGCGGTTGCGGCGCGGTTACGAATGTATTCGAAGCCGTTCCAAACGCCCGACTTGTTGCTATGGCGGATGTGTTTGACGACCGAGCCAAAAATGCACGAAATCAACTCAAAACAAGTTACAAAGATTTTATCGACGTACCGGACGAACGTTGTTTTTCCGGTTTTGACGGTTACAAAAACGTCATTGCCAATTCCGACGCGGTACTCATTGCTTGTGCTTCGCGTTTTCATCCGCACTATCTGTTGGCTGCCGTTGAAGCAAAAAAACACGTTTTTGTTGAAAAACCCCACGCCTTAGATGCGAATGGGATTAAAATTGTACAAAAAGCAACGGAAATTGCCGAAAACAACAAAACATCACTTGTTTCCGGTTTATGTTATCGTTACGACACCTTGCGGCGCGAAGCGTTCCAACGAATTGCCGATGGTGAAATCGGTGAAATTACGTCGGTTCAATCTGATTATATTCGTTCGCCGTACAGTTTGGTAAGCAGGAAAGAAGGTTGGTCGGAAATAGAATATCAATTCCGTAACTGGTATCATTTCACATGGCTGGCTGGCGATGAAATTTTGCAATCATTATTGCACAATATTGATTCTGTCATGACGGCGTTTGGTGATGAAATTCCGGTTAGTGCTTACGGAATTGGCGGGCGTTCTTCCATGTTTGTTGAAGAAATGGGCGATCAATTCGATCACACCGCAATGATTCTCAATTTTGCCGACGGTAAACGGATTTATGGTATGACCCGTTGCGCAACACAATGTTTCAATTCGAACACGGATATTCTTCACGGCACGAAAGGACGTTGTATTTTCAAGTCAACAGGGAAACCGTATTTTACGAATTTGAAAAACGAAAAAACATGGACTGCCGGCGAACGCCAACGGAACATGTACGTTCAGGAACAATATGAGTTTGTAACATCAATAATCAACGGTAAACCGATTAACGATGGACAACGTATGGCTCGAACAACAATGGCGGGAATTTTAGGATTTATTGCTTGCCGAACCGGTCAGGAAGTTCGGTGGGACGAAACCTTGCAATCCGCGGAAAATTACAATACTGACGTTACAGAATTTTCCTTCGACATGAAACCGCCGATTACTCCCGACGAAAAAGGATTTTATCCGCTTGCCGTGCCGGGAAAAACAAAATAA
>JAITQV010000682.1 GCA_031288765.1 Planctomycetaceae bacterium | reverse complement strand
TTGCACCAATGTTCATTCCACATATCACAGATAATGATTGCGGTTTCGGCTGGTTTCCAGTTTTGAACTTCGGTTTTTTGTTCATAAACTTGTTTTCGCATGTTGATATTCATGTCTTCCGCAACAACCGCCTGCAAACACAAAACAACACCCGAAAATAAAACAAACAATAAAATTTGAAAAATACGCATGATTTTCTCCTTTTAATTTTAATAAAGTTAAAGTTACTGTTTAAGTAATTCTACAAATCTATACAAGATAAACAATCCTTCGGCAAAGACCGCTTATCGTAACTGTCTATTGCTATATTTCATTTTTCAATTTTCCTTTTTCAAAAAGCGATCCAAAAATGGGTATGTTTTTTCGCCGTTAATACTATGTCCTCCGTCAAACCAATGAATTTCAGTACGTTCCGGCATTTTTAAGTTGTGATCATAAATGTAACGCACTTTGCCAAACTCAAAACCAACATATTCGTTACGCCCCACATTATCCAAATGTCCGCGTTCCACCATGAACGGACGCGGCGCTATCAATTTTGCCATATCCGAATAATCAAAAGTATTCGCCAAGTCAAATTCAAATATTTCATATTCGCCCGTCCAAATATAACTGAAATTATGTAACGTCGACGCGTTTTTCAAATTCCAATAGTTAAAATCACCCGAACAAATCGACAAACAATACCCCTTCACCAATGGCGGGACGCGCATTGCCGTTTTGCCGCCATACGAAAGCCCGTAAAAACCAATCTTGTTACAGTCAACAAATTCCAACGTCCCAAGCCAATTGATAATCTGTTGATGTTGCGGAGTTATTATTGAAAAAAGCGTTTTGCCGAGCGAGTTAAGTTGACGCTGATTGAATCTGAATTTATCGCCCAATACGTAGAGATTTTGCGGAGCAAACGTAACATAACCGCGTTCACAAAGAGCGGTTGACATGCCGTTGTAACTGCTTTTCCCGCCGCGCAACGTAACCGGCGGTCTGCCTTCAAGACCATGTTGACAAACAACCGCCGGATACTTCGCGCCCTTTTCTAAATTTTTTGGAACCAAAAGTAAACCATACGCAATTACTCCGTCAAAAACATCCAACTCGACCTCGTAAATCGTATGTGTTGTTTCTTCCTTATAAAGCCGCGTGCGCGGGTTCGGTTCAACAAAAGGATCATCAAACCGACCGATAATGTTTTTCGCAAAATATTCACGATACCATTCGATTGATTTCTCATACTCTTGTAACGACGCCGTGTTTAGGTTTTTCCAAAATTCCTGACGAGTTAAAACGGAACGTTCAAGCAAAGATTGCGTATGATTGTCCATTCCCTGAATGATACGATTATCACGCTGTTTAATTTGTTTTGACGGATAATTCGTTTCAGGTTTTTCGGCGGACAATCCAGAGGCAATTTCGCGCAATAATAATCCTGCCGGCTTGATAACTTCATCCGGTTCAAAAACAATCCAGTCCGAACCGGCAATTTTATTGTCAACTAATTTTGCAACCAATTCTTTTGCGCGTTCAATTTCCGCTTTAACAATTTTATTTTCCGGTTTGACGAGAATACCCGGCGCGCCGCCTTTTTCGGATTTTAATCGCAATTCGGGGGCGTTTTTGTTAACGATAATCAATTTTCGCGGTGCGATTAACGTTGCGATTTCAGCGTCGCCGAATTGTTCGAGCAAGCCGAATACGTTACGGTCAATTGGTTCATCGCAAAGTCTGTCGCGTTTGTTGAAATATCCGGCAACAACTGCTTCGTCAATTCTTGTATCGGCGGCGGCTGCGTAGAATGCGATTAACCCGCCTTCGCCGTATCCTTCAACTCGAACAACCGCGTCTTCCGTTTTCTTGAGCCAATCGACCAAAGCGAGAATTTCTTGAACTTCATAACCGATGATATGTCTGCCGAGTTGGAAGGCGGCGCGGTAAATATATTCGCGGTTTGTCAGAGTTGATTGGCGGCGTTTTTCAAAATTGCGGCTGACAATAGCAGGAATAATCACCCGGTAATCCTCAATATTTGTATCAAAACCTGTATCATTTGTTTTTGTTTCGTTGGTCAAAAGACCGATAATTTGTTCCGGCGCAACACCGGCGTTGGGAATATGGATAATTGTTTTTGCAACTGATTTATGTTTTGATTTTGTTTTGGGTTCGAGTAAAAGCCCTTCGCCGTTAAGCCGGTCAAACACAGACCAACGAATCGCATAAATTTTATGGGATTGAGTTTCGGCGAGCAAAGCGGACGTTTCAAGCGTTTCGCAAAGTTCCGGCGATTCGTAAGGGATACGGTTGTCGCGTGCGCCGATAATAAAACGGAATCGCTCACGGTTTTTCGCAACCGAATTTTCGTAATTTTCACGGCTGTCGAATTTCCTGTTCCAATATTTGTTGCGGTATTGAACACCGGTTTCAATCTTTTTATCAAGAAATTCGGTAACAAATCTGTTGTTACGTTCGGCGCAATCTTCCGTCCAAGTCAAAGGTTTTGTGTTGGGCAAGGCGTTTGGTAATTGATTTAATTTTGAAACGTCTGAAAATTCGGTCTGGGCAATAACAGTTGTTATTATGCCGAATAAAATTAAGCTAAACAATAATTTTTTCATAATAATTTTTTTAATATTCATATCTGTTATTTTCAAATTTAAGATGTTGTAATTATTCGGTG
>JAITQV010000666.1 GCA_031288765.1 Planctomycetaceae bacterium | reverse complement strand
GCAACCGCCGGATCAGATAAGTTATTGTCCTAAGCCCTGCAAGGGCAAAATAAGCCAGCCCGCCGCAACACGGCGGGTTAAGATGCCCTCCAACAACTTCGCCCTGAAAGGGCAATCTATTTTAGTAGGCAATCGTTTGCCGATTTTGCGGTTAAAAATTCATAAGGTAGGCAACGTTTCGCCGAAACGTTGCGTCGGCGTCAGCCGACTGGGAATAAATTTACCGCAAACGAGGGCAAATCCGCGGCAAAGGGGCATGAATCCGTGGCAAAGGGGCATGAATCCGTGGCAAAGGGGCATGAATCCGTGGCAAAGGGGCATGAATCCGCGGCAAACGGGGGCAATCCCGCGGCAAACGGAGGCGAAATTAGTCAGTAGTGTCGCAAGAGGGATCATTGCCGCAACGGTATTAATACTGAAAACAAAGGACTGAATAGATACGAAATATTATCAAATTTTCAAGTGTAAGGAAAAAATCCATGTTGTACACAAACCGTATTCTTCTTTTTTTGTACTGTTTTATTTTTGTTATAATTCCGGTTTTTGCGGACGAATTTCCGAATCCGTCACGGGAAATGCTTCAACAGGCAGCCCGTCTCAAGGCGAAGGGGTTAATATTGATTGATTATCATATTCATCTTCGCGGCGGGATGACGGCGGAGAAGGCGTTTGATTGGGAGCGGAAATCGGGAATCAAAAGCGGGGTGTTGGAAAATACCGGCAAGGATTGGGTTTTGTCCGACGATAAGAAGTTAGCGGCATTTATTGACGATGCGCGGCGTTTTCCTTTATTGGTTGGTATTCAGGTGAATGATCGTGATTGGTATAAAACGACGGACAAAAAACTTTTGGCTCAATTGGATTACGTTTTAGCCGACACAATGATTATGAACGACGAAACCGGTAAACCGCAAAAACTTTGGCTTGAAGATCAATATGAGATAAGCGATATTCGGGCGTGGTTGGAGCGTTACTGGGAGCATTGTAAGGCGGTAGTTGGGGAACCGATTACGATATTGGCGAATCCGACTTATCTTCCGCCTCGTGTGGAACAATATTACGACACATTCTGGACGGAAGAGCGTATGGGGCAATTTCTTGATGCGGGAATTAAAAACGGGGTGGCGTTTGAGATTCAATCGCCTTCAAAATTCCCCAAGCGGACGTTTATTGAGTTGGCGCGCAAAAAAGGAGCCAAGTTAACGATTGGGCGTAACAACCATGATGATCACCGGGAAGAATTAAAACGTTCTCTTGATCTTCTTGAAGAGTTGAACATAACTCCGAAGGAATTATTGGTTTTACCTATTTCTTCGCGGTTGCCGGTGAATTAGACGAACGGCGGCAAATTGGGTTGGATTACGATTTTATTTTTAACTGCAAAACGCACAAAAAATGTAATGCAAAATCATCACAATTCCGAACCGATACAAAACCAAAACAAATTTGATTGTTATATTATCAATCTTGACATTTCGGTTGAACGCTGGAACGTTATTGAGCGATGTGAAGAGCTTCGCAAATTGAATGTGATACGAGTTTCCGCCGTTAACGGAGCGGAAATCGAATTACCGCATCCTGATTTTTCGGCATGGAAATATTTTTGGTTTTGCGGTCGAAAACCCACAAGAGGCGAAATCGGGTGTTATTTCAGCCACATCAAAGCGATAAAAATATTTCTCGAATCGCAAAAAGCGTATTGTATTATTGGCGAAGACGATTTCGAACCCGTTTCCGGTTTTACTGAGATTATTGAAGCGGCATTGGAATACGGTAATACTTGGGACATTCTGCGTTTTTTCAACACCCGCCGACCGTTTCCTTATGCTGATTTAGGCGGCGGTTACAAATTAGCCTCACCTCTCAGACCCGGTTCTATGACTACCGCTTACATGATTAACCGCAAAGCGGCGGAAAAAATTTTATCACGATGTGTTCCAATGTGGAAACCGTTTGACAGTATTTTATTTTCCGATGTACCATTTTTGAAAGAGTCGGTGGTTTATCCTTTTCCTGTCATTAACAATGATTCACGAAAACATTCGGATATTGACGCAATCAATGGAATTTCAAATCAGCAACGCGATAAGAAAGCGAGATATTCATGGTTATCATTGGCGGTTTTTCGTTTTTTGACGGTAATACCTTGGCGGTTTTATAGTTATTTTCTACGTTACGCCTGCAATTTCACAACTGCAATTCTACGCCGTTTTCCGGTAAAAAAAGTCCCTCTCCGTCGGCAATTTCACGATAAACAATTCACAAGGTAGGCAACCATTGGGCTGAAAGCCCTATTTTCGAGACAAATCACTGAGTAGATACTTAAATAATAAGATTTATCTTACGCCATAGTTCAATAGATGACGGAATAGATTCTGTTTTTATTTCGATTTTATTCCCGGTTTTATTCCTGATTTTTGAGTTGTTGTTTAGCCGTTGGAACAAACGGACTGCCCGGATAATCCTTGATCAACGAACTCAAATACGCCCGTGCAGCATTTTTGTTTCCAGCCTTTGCCTGCGCTTCGGCAGCAACCAATAAAAGCTCGTCAATATACGCCGAGTCCGGATTCAACAATAATTGCCTGTCGGCAAGAACCGCCGCTTGAAGATATTTTTCACGCCCAACCCAATATTTTGCCATCAACAACGAAATAAACCCTTCATAAGATGCCGCCGGATATTCGAGTTGCCAAGCCCGCACCGAATCAATCATTCGATCATAATTCTTTTCCCGCAAAAACGTTTCGGCACTCCGACTCACAGAACCCTGCAACGCCACCTGTTCGGTATATTGAAAACGCCCTTCGTCTTTCGCTTCGTTCGCTTTTACCAAGGCTTGCCGGGCTTCCGCACCTTGACCGATCTCCGCAAGATATTCCCCCTTAACCCGATAAAACGTACTAATTGATCGGCTTTTACCGCTTTTTGAAACCTTTTTTTCGGCGGATTCGATAAACTTTTCGGCAGCCGTCTTATTCAACATATCAAGCGATACGTCCGCCGCCAACGCATAACATTCGGCGGCAAAATCGTTGAATATCAATTTTTGAGCGGCGGCAACATAAATTTGACCCGCCAGTTTCCAATCAAGCAGATAATCCCGCGCAATTCCGCCCGCATGTAAAGCAAGTTTGTAAATCGAATGATCCCCCTTAAAGTTCGGGTTGTCCGCCAACGCAGACCGAACCGTTTCCGCTATAAGCCGGCGGTATTTCGTAACTTGCTCAAGTTCGGCAGCATCCCGACGTATGGGGGAGGGCGATTTTGTTTTCGGGTTCTTGTCTTTGTCCGTTCCTTCCGTCATTGCGGTTTCAGCGGCAATCAGTTCCGCTTCTGTCGGATTCAAAATCGAATCAATTTTCGCCTGATAAACCTCAACCAATTGAAGCAAGGAATCCGCATCAAGTTTTGTTGTATCATATTTTTCCAAAACGGTCAGATATTGATTCAAGGTCGGCGGATTTTTGGGGTCAGCCGGAACCATTGGTCGGTCAACTTCAATTCGGTTTACCGCCGAAAGATGTTGCGAAGCGGTATCCGAAATGAGTTCAACAGAATAAATTCCCGGTTTAAGATAAATATGGTTCGGCGAAGGTTCTTCACCGGTTTGACCGTCACCGAAATTCCATGTCAATTTACCCCGTGCCGCCAGCCCCGCCGAACGATTCTGAAATTGTACGGAAATCATTGCCTGATCGTTGTCCGGCAAAGGAACACTTCCGGCAACCTGATAAATAAAATCCGGCGAACCCGGTTTGTCGGCAAAACTAACCCCCCCCGCCAAAACACGGGCAATATTATTGTTTTGAAAAGCCTCTTCGGGAATTAACGTTAATTTTTTCGGTTTTTCTTCCGGGTTTAGTTCCCAAACGGCAATCATACTGGCATTTTCGTCACCGGTGGCGTGATAATATTCGAACTGATGTTTACCTTGTGTGAGGTGTACAAATTTAACGAGTTCCGGTTTTGCTTGTCCGGCTCGTCCGTGCCGACCGGGATGCGACGCGGCAACCTTACCGTCAATTAAAAGAAAACTGCAATGATGAGACGAAGTAAGCAAGGCGTACTTTCCGCCGGCGGCAACCGTCAAAATACCGGAATACCGTGTCAAAAAGGGTTCCCGCCGGAGTGTGAACGGATTATAACCGTGGTGTACGTTTTTGACGTAATCGGCTCCGATTGGTTTTTTCGACTGTTCAAAGGCTTTTTTAACCGCTTCAAAATCATCCATATTGAAATGGTTTTCGGGATGCCGGGTTTCCATGAGAAGACCGTCAGTATTTGTCCAAGTTGGAATTTGAATTTTGTTCGGCGATTTATCCGCCGGAAGACCATAATAAATGTTATAGGAATTGGTTTTTTCTTCTGTTTGTATTGCCAACCGGCAAAAGTCGCCGGGACCAAGTTGAAGAATTTTGAACGGAACCGGTTTTTTCGAACGCGTGGTTACAAGAACTGTTTTTCCGGCGTTCTCTGTTCGCGGATCAATGTTTTTCGCTGCAAGATTGATGAGTCCCTGATGCAGGAATTGAGTAACAACAACATTTTTCCCGCTCGGAACGTCAACCTCACGCATCGCCAGATAGGAACCGCCGGCAATATCATAAGATTGCGCCGTAATTATTGCGGGAACAAACAGGAATAGAACAAAAAATAAACTTCGTAACATTGGGCAACTCCGAAAAAATTGTTAAGGGTTTGTACGTAAATTAAGTGTTCCGTTTTTGTAAGATGACTAACTTGTACACTATTTGCCGGTAGAAATCAAGCAATTGTCTATTTTAATTTTTAATATTGTTCACAACCAACCTTATTTTCAACCTGATTTTTCTAACAAAACAACCTTTGTAGTTAATAACTAATAGTGAATAGTTAATAGTTCGCAAGCGGATTAAACATGTTGCAGCAATAATTCCGCTTGCGTCCTCCACTATTAACTATTAACTATTAACTGCTAAGGTTATTTTGTTTGGAAAAATAAGGTTGGAAATAAGGTTTGTTTTTACGCAATTGCTCAACAAAGGGCTGAATAGACACATTTCGATAGGAGATTCGCTTGCGACACTATCCATTATCCACTCCCAACTCTCAACTAAATCTGAAATAGGTTTTGCCGGAAAAACTTGACGAACCGTTCTTTATGACATAGAATGTTTCGGTCGTTTCGGAAAACCAGAACCCCAAACAACAGAAACCTCAATAAAAACCTCCCGTAATTCATTAAAACCATATTAAAACAATAATGAGCGCCCCTTGGATCACGTATCGACCGGAAATTCAAGTTTTAGATTGCACAATTCGCGACGGCGGATTGGTCAACGGTCATCACTTTGACGATGATTTCGTCCGAACCGTCTATCAAACCTGCATCGAAGCAGGCGTTGACTACATGGAAATCGGATATAAAAATTCGGACAAAATATTTTCACGCGATAAGTTCGGAAATTGGAAATTTTGCCGTGAAGAAGATGTTTGCCGGGCGTTGGGCAATATTGTCGATACGGTTAAACTTGCGGCAATGATCGACGCCGGAAGAGTCGATTGGAAAAACGATGTCTTGCCGCGCGACCGAAGTATCTTTACGACAATGCGTGTTGCGTTTTATGTCCATCAACTTTCCGAAGCCGTTAACATGATCCGCGATGCCCATGAAAAAGGTTATGAAGTCTGGGCAAATCTTATGGCGGCTTCCACCGCAAAAGAAATAGAAATCGATCAGGCTCTCGAAATTTTATCTCAAACTCCTGCATCTGTTTTGGTGGTTGTTGACAGTTACGGTTCGATGTACGCCGAAACCATCGAGCATCTGGTGAAAAAATATCTTCGCTTCGGTAAAGAAACCGGCAAAGAAGTGGGAATCCACGCCCATAATAATCAACAACTTGCGTTTGCCAATTCTATTGAAGCGATTATTCATGGCGCCAACCGTGTTGATGCTTCTATTGGCGGGCTTGGGCGTGGTGCGGGGAATTGCCCTATGGAACTTTTGCTCGGGTTCCTGCGGAATCCGAAATTCAAAATTCGTCCTGTGTTTGCGGCGTTGGATCGGATTATTACTCCGCTTCGCAAGCAAATTGATTGGGGTACGGCACCGGAATACATTATTACGGGACAAATGAACCAACATCCCCGCGCCGCCATCGAAACACGCGAAAATCCTGAATTACGAGACCATTATCTTGAATTTTATGACCGAATTGTCTGTGAAAGCTAATAAACCAATTCCCTACAATTATTAATACTGTTATTAATACTGTACTTTCCAAAAAATGAACAAGAATGTTTTCAGCAATTCCGAACCGGTTTGGAATGGGGGTAGAGAGTGTTTTGTTGGCGATTGGCGGCGGCGGGCAACGATAACCAACGAGGTTAATGAGAAAAAAAATCCGCCTTCTCTTGTAGAAAAGAGAGGGCGGCAATCTGTGAAGTTAGCAACGGAATAATCTGTCAAGGAGTTCAGAATTATTCCCTTCACACTAGCCGAGGCGGGAGTCGAACCCGCACGACCTTGCGGTCAGGGGATTTTAAATCCCCAGCGTATGCCATTTCGCCACTCGGCCAACCATTGTTTTTAATTTATCATAACACCGGTTTTTGTCAAGATACTGTATCTATTCAGTTCTTTGTTGAGTAATTTGCGCAAGACAAACCTTATTTCAACCTAATTTTCCTAAGACTGCAAGGGGTGTGATGTACATAACCATTCATAAGGTAGGCGACGTTGTAGTTAATAGTTTATAGTGAATAGTGGAGGACGCAAGCGGAATCATTGTCGTTGTGGCAGGAAATCCGCATGCAAACTATTCACTATCCACTAATATCTCGTCCCTTGCGGGACTTTGGGTAGGCAATTGTTGGGTGAAAGCCCTTAGCCGAACGATTGCGTCAGCGATAGCCGACTGGGAATTTTGTTGACGGACGGTTGCGTTGGCTCCGCATGTGGTATGGGCGAAACATTTTTCGCCCATACATTGCGGCGGATTTAACGGCGGAACAAGCGAAAGCCTACCGCATTGCGGACAACAAGAGCGGTGAGATTGCCGAATGGGACATGGAGATTTTACCGATAGAAATCTCCAATATAAATTACACAATAACAACCCAACGGCTGAAATGTTACAGTTTTCGTATTTCTAATTTTATCGTCGTCAATTACCTAAATTGATGATAAACTTTTTTTGCGGCTTTTTCTCCAACATAACCGCCGCCGAAAGCACCACCCCAGTAGCCAACAACTCCGCCGATTACAGTTCCTGCTCCTGGACAAATTGCTGTCCCTACTATAGCTCCAACGTATGCCCCGCCAGCACCGCACGCGTAACTTCCAATTCCATCACCTACTATACCAACAGCATTTTCTGTTGTAGGTTCAAGAATCAGATTTGCCGCATCCGGTCCATGAACAACCACAGTTTTTATCATCTTGCTCACAATTTCAGCGTGAACATTTTCGGCAACATAACCACCGATACCGAGGATCAACACAAACACTACAAATATATTCCTCATACGGAATTTCCTTTCAAAAAATAGTTGACAAATGATCCTGAAACAAATAAACAAATTTTTAATTACAAAAACCGGCATGATTGACGGATTAAAGAATTTTCGACATATATTTTACAATTGATTTAGCACGTTTATTGAATGTTTGCCAATAGGTTGGTTTCGGGAATTGATTCACCTCTTTTGATGCTTCTAATTTATGTGACCGATTGCTGCTCGGTAATTCGGGACGGTAATGAGCGGGATTACTATATTCTTTTCTAAATTCTTCTTCCGATAACGCTCTATCAACCGCACTTTTAACATGTTTGGAGTGTTCATAACCCGGTTTGTGACCGGCATCCCAAGCTTTGTCCGGCGACATCCATTTTCCGGTAAGCGGATCACGGACTTGTCCGGTGCCGGATTCACGGGCATTTTCCCAAACTTGTCGGCGAAATTCAGGCGAGTGTTGATAACGCTTGTATAAGTCTTGTTCTGTTTGCGCAGATAATAAATCAACATCAACCGCCCAAAACAAAACTATCGACAACAACACAAAACGAAAAAAATTCTTTGACATTTTTATCTCCTTCTGTTTGGTTAAATGTTTTTTGTGAAAAAGTGATGTTTACCGTTCACAATAACTATATGTTTTAAATTGATTCTTTCTGACAAGAAAAATCAGCCCCATGAATCTATGGGGCTTTTGTAATTACCGTTCAAATGGCGACATCCGCCTATCAAGGTTTCAGAACCCCATGAATCTTTGGGGCTTTTGTAATTCGGATTCTTCGAAAATCTCCCGTAAACTGTTTCAGAACCCCATGAATCTATGGGGCTTTTGTAATTCTTACAAGCTTGCTTCGAACCGGAATAGAGTTTCAGAACCCCATGAATCTATGGGGCTTTTGTAATAAGTAAGCGTATCGAAACGTACAAAACGAGGTTTCAGAACCCCATGAATCTATGGGGCTTTT
>JAITQV010000654.1 GCA_031288765.1 Planctomycetaceae bacterium | reverse complement strand
GGATTGCCTATCGGCAAGCGGCGGTGGGATAAAATCCTTCGGCGAAACGCCGCTTACCGCTTGCGACACAAACCACAACCCCCCCGCAACACAAATCACGGGATAATTGCGGACTCGATTTCCCCCCAAGGTCCTTTTTCGCCTTTGGTATTTTCCCACCGCAAGCAAAAATAAACCCGTTTGCCCCGATCACTTTCCTCGAAGGTTAAAATAAACGGGGTTTTGGTATCGAAGGACGAATGTCTGAGGTCTTCCACATTGGTTGGCGGGTTGTCGGGCGTATCCCAACGAATCTCTGCCCCATGAACTCCAAACGGTTTTGCCTTATTTTCGCTTCTGTAATCGCGAAAATGGATAGCAACTTGCCGAATAATCGACGTATCGATTTCCGCTTCGGGGTAAGTTGTGGGGGGCGGAATTGGGGTATGCTTGGTTTTGTGAATCGGCAAGCCCATACTTTCTCGGTCGGGATCACTTACCAACGGGTTGTAAGTCAGATACGATTTTATAAAAGCACGCAATTCCTTTTTGAACGCATCACGGGCTTCGTCTTTTCGCAAAACATCGACTTTACCGTGGTTGGGCAGTTCGGCTTGGTTGTAAGCCGTTTCAAAGTCGTTGAGCAACATCTGGATCGAATTGAACGCGCCGGACGGAATGTTCCAAGTCGTATAGTATGAGGTCGCATACGCCACGAGCGTTTTTGACCATTCGAGGAACGCCCCATCTTGTTGAGGGATGAAATCACGAATCATAGGTATCTCCTTTGAAATTTAGGGTTGAGTTAAAATGGTTGTATCTATTCAGTCATTTGAAACTAGGGCTGAAAGCCCTTAATATCCTAGCGTAGGGCAACTCCCTACGAATAAGGGATACAAATAAATTTAAGCCCTGAAAGGGCAACATATTAGTTGATAAGCAACCGTTCGCCTATGTTGCGATTAACAATTCATAAGGTAGGCAATCGCTCGCCGAGCGATTGCGTCGGTGTTAGCCGACAATGAATTTATGTTATGTTGGATGTTTCGATTGCCTATCGGCAAGCAATCGTTCGGCGAACGATTGCCTACCTTTTGTTTTTGTACCGGGTTGGGAATTCCGATCCGTAGGTTGCGCTGTACTTCAACGCCGGTTATGCACATCTCGCACCGCGGACTTAGAACAAAAAAATGAAGTTTTCCCGCGTCATTACTCAACAAAGAACTGAATAGATACGATCACATTACATCCTATTAACTATATGACAGGAAATATTAGTATTTGTCTTTGGTTTAATACCCCGAAATTGCCGTTAAAGTCTTTTTATTCTTCCAGACCGTTATAATCAAAAATTTTTACGTGTTTATCAATCTAAACCATTTATTAAAAATAGGTTGAGAGGACTCAAGAGGGTTACATTTTCCTGCCGATATTGAAGTTGACCCTGAAAAACACATTTCGTGTCGGGGGGCACGTTCAGGGAAAGTCAGGAGCCGATCGGGAAAAAAATCGGGTCGTATGTCGGCCCATCGGGACTGACGCAAATAACCAAAGTAGTTCCAAAGAGATAACGTTTGTTGATTTGACATTACCGTCCGTGAAGGAGTGAGTCTTTCAGGATGGAAACGTAAAAATTGTTATACACAACGAATTCTCTGAGAACCAACCAGGAAAAAAGGAGAGTTTACCCAATGAAGTCCAGAATTTTGATGGCCGCTCTCGTTGTCACCCTGCTGATGGGCGTTCGGGTTTTTGCGAGCGATTGTGGTCCATGTGACCCTGCGAGTGATCCCTGCGGCGCGTGCGACAGTTGCAACAAATCATGCGACCTGTTTTCAGGTCTCAAAAAGCTTGTTGACGGTCGTCCCTTCGCGACAAGTGACTGCGGTCCGTGTGACGGTGTTGTTGCCTGTTCACCCTGTGATGAAGCCGCTTGTAATCCCTGCGACGAAACCAATTGCGATTACAGCGGTAAAAGATTCACATTCGGCAAACGGCTAAAAAGTTTGTTTGCAACCAAAAGTTGCAATCCTTGCGATGAAGTCGGTGATTGCGGTCCGTATGATGAAGGCGATTGCAATCCGTGCGACGAAGTCGGTGACTGCAATCCGTGTGATGATGCCGACGATTGCAGCCCATGTGATTCCAACAGAAAGTTTTCACTCCGAAAATTTTTCAAAGGTTTCAAACTGGCTGGTCGTTGTGATGACGGTTGCGGTTCGCCCTGCGACGAAGCCGGCGATTGCAATCCGTGTGATGAAGTCGGTGACTGCAACAATCCGTGTGATGATATTGAATGCGGTCCGTGTGACAATAGTTGCGGACAAAAGTTCGGACATTTGCTCGACAAACCGCGACGTAATCTGAAAAAGTTTTTTGATGGTTTTTCGTTCGGAAAATGTGACACCGGTTGCAATCCATGTGATGCTATCGGACCCTGTGATGTTTCGTGTATTGGAACACCTGCCGCTTCTCAGCTCCCCGAAGCCGGAAAATGAGAGAACGTCACCTCCGAAGACGTAACAATAAAAGCCTTTCGTCCCGTCATGCGACAACGAAAGGCTTTTTTGTTTCTTGTTATTATTTTTTTAGTGTTTTCATATCAATCACGTATCGGAATTTTATTTTTCCTGTTGCCAGATTTTTGTAAGCATTATTTATTTCGCCGGCTTCGGCTTTTATGATTTCTACTTCGGGATAAATGTTGTGTGCGATGGAATAATCCAGCATTTCCTGAGTTTCTTTTATGCCGCCGATGAGCGAACCGTATATTTTCCGGTTTGTATTTCCAAGCGGCAATGTTGCAATATTTATGTTGGTGTTGTTCGGCAAACCTACAATTGCCATTTCCCCGCCCATCTTCAACATGCGTACATACATTAACGGATCATAATCAACAGGAATTGTTGTAATGATAAAATCCATTGTGTTATTCAAACCTTCAAGTTCTTTCGGATTTCGGACATTGACGTAATGTTTCGCGCCCATTTGTTTGGCGAGATTGTGTTTTTCGTCGTTGGTGTCGAATACCGTTACGTCGGTTTTCAAATCAACCAGATATTGAACAGCCATGTGTCCGACACCGCCGAAACCGGCAACTCCTACTTTATCGCCTGCTTTCACATTACTGAATTTAATAGGCGACCAAGTCGTAATACCGGCACAAAGCAACGGAGCAACCCTTTTAATATCTGCATTTTTTGGAATTTTAATTGCGAAGTTTTCTATAACAGTAATGTTATTTGCGTAACCGCCTTTTGTTATTTCGTTGTCGTGGTAGCAGTCTTTTGAGTTATAGGTAAAGACGGCTCCTTTCTCGCAAAATTGTTCTTTCCCGACCGAACAATAACTACACTTCCCGCAAGCATTCACCATACAACCCACACCGGCAAAATCACCAACCTGAAACTTGGTTACATTTTTACCGGTTTCAACAACACGTCCGACAATTTCATGTCCGGGAACCATTGGATAATTCGCATGAATACCGAATTTTTTCTGCTCATCCAAAACCGCATGTAAATCACTATGACAAATTCCGGCATACAAAATCTCAACCAGAATATCATTTTCCCCCAAACCATGACGGCTAAACTCATACAAATGAAAATAATCATCGTGAGAATATGCCGCAAAACCTTTAGCCGGAATACGGTCTTTTTGTACGGATTGATCAAGGTTTTGTTGCGCGTTGGCAGTCTCGGCGATAATGAGAATTATCGCAATAATAATGTACAACGCTTTTACTTTCGGTAAAAATTTAAAACTCAACATTTTTAAGTTCTCCTTAATTTTAAAGTACGGATTAAAATTCCCGCAACAATTTAGCGGATTGAAATATTATTTATTTTTTAAGTTCTTGCTGTGCTTCATCAACGAGCGGTTTTGCCCAGTGATAATGTTGGTACAGTTCGATAATTCCCAAACGAATATCTTTTGCCCGTTCGGGAGATTTTTGTTCCAATTCTTTGGCATCGTCCAATCGTTTTCGTATCACCTTAAATTGGTCGGCGCTAATCGTATCAATTTCCTTCTCTAATTTTTCCAAACGTCTTGTTGCCAATTCGACACAAAGTTCCGTCGGATTCGGACGTTGCCGTCTGGTGATCTTTGCCGGTTCCGCAGAACTTTTTTGAGAGGGCAATGTTTCCGGTTTTTCGGACGGTTTATCCGAATCCGAATGATTAAAATTACCGGAATGGTCGGAACGAAACACATCAACAATGGCTTTTAATTTAACAATGGCACTTTCCGGATCTGTTTTAATTAAAGCGGTTGCTTCCATATAAACTTGTTCTACCGGACTTGGTGTTTCGGAATTGGCAAGCCGTTGGCGCCGTTTCAAAATTTGTTCCTGCCTAACAAGGTCTAACTCCGCCTGATAAAACCGAACCTGATCCGCCATCGGATGTTGAGAATATTCCAACAAAAAATGATTGATGTCCCCTTCGGCACTGCGAAGAGCCGAAGAAGAAATTCCGTCACTGTCGCTGTTTTCATTAATTGTTCGTTTAATCCGTTCATACAACGTGTCCGCCGAAACCGGCTGCAACAAATAATACACGGTAATTCCAATAAGAATCAAACAGCATGAGGCAAAAACAACTTGCAACGAAATTACCGGACGATGTTTTGCCGACGGGTTATCGAACGTATCAAATTCTTCGTCTTTCACAGCGGTAAAATGAGACACCGATGCCGAATGTTCTGTTGTTGCAGAGCTTCGGTCTCTCGAACCGGCAACAGTAATTCCGGCATTTTGTAACCCGTAAGGTTCAAACGTGTTTTTCTGTTCGGACGGTTTCCCGCTCATGTTTCCCGAAACTTCCGAACGGCTTGACGAAATATGATTTGAAGGAGTAGGAGTTGAAGGAACATGAAATCCGGGTAAATGTCCGGTAGTCAAACCGTCAACCGTCGGTTTATTGTGCGTTAAATTATTCGTTTCTTTGGAATGCCCGAAACCGGATAAATCAACTTCGATTGTCGGCATATCTTCCGCTTCCATATCCGTATGGCGGTTTTTTTGAAGAGCATCAAAAACACTGACATCGGGAAGCGGTTCATCTTTAGCGGGTCGTATTCCGTAAACATTTTCAAGAATCACTTCGCCGTGTTGTATCGGCGAATGATACGGAAATTTTTCAGAGAAATTCGTTTCAACAAACTTTTTATCCGGTTTGTTTTGATCTTCCTGTGTTTTATTGGTTTCAGCCAAAACGTCCGACAAATATTGTCGGGACGATTTTGCAACATCAATTTCATCGGAACCGGTTTGGAAATCGGATACGGTTTTTTCTTCTTCGGGAGAGGGAATTTCCGGTTGTTGGAAACCGGTATGAAACGATTCCGCCGAAACCGAATCCGATACATCCGGCGGGTGTTCGGAAGAACCCGATAACGTAAAAGATTGAGTTACGGATTGTTCCGGCAATGCGGAAAGCGGTGTCGATAATTCCAGAGTCAATGTTTTATCTTCTTTGGCAACACTTCCCGGTTGTCCGAAAGAATCCGCAAGCGATGTTGTACCGGAATTCGGCAACGCCGTTTCCGAAGGCAATAT
This sequence comes from Planctomycetaceae bacterium, assembly GCA_031288765.1. Lineage (GTDB taxonomy): Bacteria > Planctomycetota > Planctomycetia > Pirellulales > Thermoguttaceae > WRKP01. The sequence continues at coordinate 1,950 of JAITQV010000654.1, read as the reverse complement.
CTCATCGGGCTTGATGTTTTCAAATGAACTTGTTGCGGCAAACGACGCATCTTCGGCAAATGGTTTTTGTGACGGATTGACAGGATTTGTTTGTTCATTATTGATAAAACCGCCGAGATCAATAATTCCGTTGTCAATGATCACGCCGCGTGCTTGTCCGATTTTTTTATCTTGTTCCTGATCGCCTTTGTAAGGAATACGAACCGACTCCATCGGAAACGCCATTGGCGAATCCAATTCCATTGGTTTAACAAAAATTCGTTCCGGCGGTCCGACTAAGGCTTGGAGCAATGATTGAAACCGCTTGGCAACAAGATAAGCATTATGAGGTCGGTCTTCCGGTTTGATTTTCAAGAGGTCGAAGATAATAATCTCCAACTCGTCCGGTACATCCAACCGTGTTGCCCGAATAGATTCAATAATACCTTTTTGATGTTTGCGCAATATTTCAGGCAGATTTCGGGCGGTGAACGGCGGTCGTCCCACCAAAAGCGCATAAAGAACCGCCCCCAACGAATACAAATCAGAACGTGTATTAACCGGACTTGCCAATGCCTGTTCCGGTGACATATATTCCAATGTTCCGACAACCGAATGGATTTCCGTAAGGCGTTGACCGCCGAAAAAGTGGGCAATTCCAAAATCGGAAAGTTTGATTGTTCCTTGGCGTTCCAAAAGAATATTTGCCGGTTTAATATCACGATGTGTAATTCCGCGGTCATGAGCATGCTTAAAAGCGAAACACATTTCGAGACCGATTTTCGCAACTTCATGCCATTGAAACAGACGTTGCCGTTTCATTTCCTGGTGCAAACTTGGTCCGTCAACCATTTCCATTACATAATAGAGCATTCCCTGTTCTTCGCCGAAACCGAAAAGACGAACAATATTCGGGTGACGAAGACGTTTAAGTGTATCGATTTCCGCTTCGAAACGTAAACGCAATTCGTCGTCTTCCTGTAACGTACTTAGCAGGACTTTGACGGCGGCTGTTTCGCCAGTTTGTTCGTGAACTCCCTCATAAACGGCGCCCATACCGCCGCGTCCTAAAACACGACCAATTCGGAATGGTCCTAATTGTTCCGGTTGCATCGGATTAATTTATAACAAATATAGAATATAGTATCGCCAAACCGTTCAATAATTATGGAACTTTAACTAAGCCTAATTTTTCACGAAATGGAGTTAATTTCAAACTGTTTTACAATATTACTATTGTACAACAGTTTTTTCCCGCACGCAACTTGTCTGTCGGCAAACTAAACCAGACCAAACTTTACCGATTAACCGGATACTTTTGGTCTTCATTCAATAACATCCTTGACTTTTCCGTAATATTTCAAAGGATTGTGAGTTTTCTATTTTAGTTTCAGTGCGGTATAAGTATAACTAAAAAACAAGTATCTATTCAGTGATTTGTTTTCGGTATTAACACAGAATCTTAACCCCACAAGGGGTGTGATGTGCATAACCGGTGGATCGGAATTGGATTGCCCTGAAAGGGCAATAGAAGCTAGCCCGCCGCAACGCTACGGGTTAATGCCCATAAACAACTATCAACGGTCTGAAAGGTAGTGAGTTCAAAGGGGCTCTTTACATTAATTTTAATTGTGTTATCATTTTTGTTGTAATCTATTTATTTTGATAGATTTATGATTAACCTCCTAACACAAAGAATTACATGATGAAAAGTAAACACGAACTAATGAAGGAATTGCGTCGGCAAACCCGTATGGTTAAGACCCGCGATCATAAAATTGAGCAACTTCAAAGTGATTTGAAAGTTGCGCGCAAGGACTTGAAAGTGTTCCATAAAAATGCAGGTAACTGTCTATTTAAAAATTGAATTTTGCGTACATTGGTTTAGTTGTTATAATTTTTTTAATGAATACACAACTGCCTAAGAATTGTTTTCATACCGAATAATATCTCAAGCAACTAACATACGAG
>JAITQV010000582.1 GCA_031288765.1 Planctomycetaceae bacterium | reverse complement strand
GATAAAGTGAAAGGTTACTGGGTCGATGGTTGCTACGAATGGATAGGTTACAATGATAATTTGTTCAAAATTTTCGCGGAAGGTTTACGTGCCGGAAATCCGGATCGGATTATTGCGTTCAACCCCGGTGTTGATCCTGAGATAAGAGCCTATTCCCTCTACGAAGATTATACTTGTGGAGAACAAATTTCGTTCTCTTTATTGCCGCCAACCGGACGGTTTGTAAACGGTGAACAATGGCATATTTTGTCTTTTCTTGGTACACCATGGAATAGACTTCCTGATAACGGTTGGGGAAAACCCGGTGTATGTAAGGATACACAAGAGTTGGCGGAATATATTTACCAGGTCAACGCTTTGGGCGGTGTTGTTTCTATTGACGTGTTGCTTTATCGGGACGGCGAATTGGATCGGTCGCAACTGGCAATACTAAAACCGTTACGTGAAAAAATTAATGTTTTACTAAAAGACCGTTATGCGTGGAAAGAAGGTAAAGCAGTTCCCGAAAAAAATATCGCTTGGAAAAAACCGGCACGGTTGCGCAGTAACGATAATAAACAAGAGTTGATACCTAGTGTTGGTCTTGTTCATGCGGCGCGCAACGGAAATGACGGCAATCGTAACACAACTGCTGTCGGAGCCAATGATTGGGCTTGGACGTATGAAACCGATCTTCTGGAACCAATTAAAATTCAACGTGTTGTTGTTCATTTTGGTTCCGGTTATCCGACCGATGTCGAAATCTTCGCGGTTACTCCAACCGGAAACGAAATCTCTCTTGGTCGTTTTAATGAACAGAAAGGTCAAAGTCTTGATGTTTCCTTTGAACCCAAAGAAGCACGGTTGATTCGGGTTCGCTCGTACAAACCGGACGGTCCCAACCAATCCGGCGGACAAATGTCTATCGCCGAATTGGAAGTTTATGAATGAAATTCTACCAACTCGCCGTCCCTAACAGGACGGTGATGTTTATGATTATGTTTTAAAAATCACAAAAGGGGTGAATATTATTCACCCCTACAATTGTGTTTTTAAGAATTACATAAATCATAAAAATCAAATAAATCTTAGTTCAGATAAATCATCGTTCAGACAATGGAATCCGCTTGCGTTTTCCATTATTAACCATGAAACCATTTTTGGACAGGTTAAACAGGATTGACAAGATTTTATTTGGATTTTATTTGTTTTTTATCCTGCCAATTCCGTAAATCCCACAAAAAATAGGCTTGGAGATGTTCCTTGAAAACCAAAATTCCCAATTCGCAGAAGACCAAATGTTCGCGTTCCTAAAAGCCGGTCATGCGTTGCCGTGAGAAGTTATATCCACTCTTCACTATTACCTGCCTATTGAGATTCTTTTTTTTCTTTTTCGTTTTTCTTTGGTTTTTTCAGAAAAGAGTCCAGCATGTTCGACATGGTTGCGGAAATATTGCCGGAAAAATTTTGAACCGCACCCTGAATTTCACTCGCCGCATAAGCAGTATTTATGCGTTGTTTGAAATCGTCAATTCGAGCAATTTCCTCTTGTGTTGCTCCAATCTTGAAATACTCAATCATGTCGTCAAATTCCCGAATCAATTCAGCCATAGACGGAACCGGTAATTCGGCAGCACGAAGAAAATCCATATAAACCAATTGCCAATATCTCATGTCCTCAACAACCTCCTTCATCAACAGAACCCGTTGCTCCGGCAATGCGGATGCATAACCGTTCATCCATTGAAAATACTGTATTCGCGACATTAAAAGAAGATTCGTTTCAAACAACGATTTCCGCTCAAACCTGTTGTTTTGAAAATAAGCGTAAATTTGTTTGTCGGTTTTGGAAAATTGAAATACGGGTTTGTTGGCGGATTGACGCCCAAACTCCGTTTCCGCACGGAATGTGAGAGCCTTGACCGTTTCCGGCGGTAATGTCCGAAAATCACGGAGTTTCATCACACGAATCAAATTTGCACGATCAATTGTTTCGGGGTTGACCGAACCGAAAATACCGTGCATGGAAATCATCACAACCCCAACCGCCCATACCACAAACAAACCGGCAAAAAAACAACTATTGCCAACCAAACGGAAAAATGTCCGAATCATCATTCCCTATATTTTCATAAAATTGGTCTTTTTGAAAAACAAAAAATCTGCTATACTGCCGCCCTGTTCTTCGGTTGCCGTGTTCATTGCAAGTTCCCAAAACGGCAGCAACCAAACACAAAACAACAATAAAATCACTCCGCTAATAAAGTAAAATCAAATTTTCCGTTTAAGTATAACATTGAACCGCTCAACGTCCAGACCGTCAAATGTTTTCCCAAAACCGTTGACCCCAAAGTAAATAATTTAATAAGGATACCCAAGACTATGAAAAATGCTAAGGAAATTCCGATGGATCGGCAATTGGCAAAAAACAATTTCAAGACGATTCTTTTTATCATTCTATTGATTACGATGTCTTTGTTTCTTGGTTTGTTACCGACATTGAGTTTTGGTCAGGATTCGTTCATGACGTCAACTCAGGCTCCGGCATCCGATGTTCCGGCATCGTTTTTGCCGGAAATACAAACACCATCGAATTCCGTGCCTCCGGTTTCCGCATCTCCGGCAGCGATTGAACTTCCGCCTAATCCCAATCCGGCAACCGATTTACCTAATTCTTCTTTACTTAATTCTTCTGCCGCCTCCGCCGTACCTTCGCCTGTTCCGCCATTGTTGATTTCTCCGATTTCTCCGCAACAGCCACACAAAACGCCGCAACCGGCGAATGTTCGGAGATTAGGGAAGTCTTCTTCTTCGGTTCAAAGACCGTCAACGCAATTATTATCGAACCGTTTGGAGAATTTACGTTCGGTTGTTGATCCGAACCATCCGTTTGCCCGATATTTTGATTTACCGAAGGAATCGCAATCTATTATCAAAGGTCAACCGTACACGGTGGCTCAACTTTTGGAGGGTACGAAAACTTCGGTTTCACGGCGTCAACTTCTTCAGACTTATTGGGAATTGACGGGGCTTTTGGCAGAGTACAATATCCGGCGTGAAGCCGAACATCTGAGCGGTTCGATACAGGGGATGCAGCAAAATCTTGCAACAGTTCTGCTCCAACAGCAACGCCGTTCTGCTGAAATGGAGTTTGTCAAAAAACAATGGCAATTGCGCGGGCTTTTGCGGTATTTTAAGGGGATTTCACTTTCGGAAAAAGAACTTCCGATTCCGCGTGATTATCCGCTTTATAAACGTTATGAAACGTTTGCGGACAAAATTGCCGGAACAGCGAGAAGTCAATATTGGGGACATTTGATTCCGGTTCAGGAACAACTGGTGGATGCCCGTCACCGGAGTTGTATCACGGCGTTTGAAATATTACAAAATATTCCGCCGGATTCGCGGCAACTGATTGATGTATTGAATCAGCGGACGGGTTCCTTTTTGGAATTGGCGGAAGCGGTGGTTGATTACAACAAGATGATTGCGGAATACACATCGGAAACAATTCCGCCGGATATTAGCGGAGTTCGTTTGGTGGGGGCGTTGATTGAGTTACCCAAAACGGGTTCGCCGCCGCCCAACCCATTACATCCCAACCGGCATCCCAATCCCTTGACAACTCATTCACCGCCGGTCGAATCTTCTATTGTTCCGGCTTCTTATATCGAAGAACAATGAATTTAGTGAAGAGTTGATAGTGGAAAGTGGAGAGTGCCGCAAGCGGAATTAACACGTTGCGGTAGAAAATCCGCTTTCGACACTATTAATTATTCTCCTGTTAACTATTAACTAATTTCGCCTCCCTTTGTGCTGAATCTGCCCCCCTTTATGTTGAATTTGCTCTCGTTTACGGTAAATTTATTCCCAGTCGGCTAACGCCGACGCAATCGTTCGGCGAACGATTGCCTACCTTGTGAATTTTTAACCGCAAAATCGGCGAATCTGATCCGTAGGTTGTGTTGTGCTTCACCGCCGGTTATGTACATTACACCTCTTGCGGGGTTAAGATTCAGTATTAATACTGAAAACAAATCACTGAATAGATACCAAAAAACAATCCAAACAAAATACATCAATACGGCGCAGTTGCCTCTCCGCACGGCGCAGATACTCTCCCGCGTGACGCAGATACTCCCCCGCACGGCGCAGATACTCCCCCGCACGACACAGATACTCCCCCGCGTGGCGCAGATACTCCCCCGCGTGACGCAGATACTCCCCCGCACGGCGCAGATACTCCCCCGCACGGCGCAGATACTCCCCCGCGTGACGCAGATACTCCCCCGCGTGACGCAGATACTCCCCCGCGTGGCGCAGATACTCCCCCGCACGGCGCAGATACTCCCCCGCACGGCGCAGATACTCCCCCGCGTGACGC
>JAITQV010000413.1 GCA_031288765.1 Planctomycetaceae bacterium | reverse complement strand
AAAGCCGAAATGATCATTCGTATTTTATCGCATCGTTTGAAATCGCCATCGAATCGTCTTCAGAAAAAAATCTGTTCCATTCAAGACATTGCTAAATTGGATGAATTAGCCGATTTTGCTCTGACATGTGTTTCCTTAGACGAATTTGCAACGGCGTTGAAGTGAAAATCTTAATGGTGTTTTTGTGTTGAGATGGTTCCTGCCAGCAATGTTGCATTATTGTAATCCTAAATCCTTATGACCGAAGGATTATTCACCTTGTTTACGTTGGCGATAACCGAACATTACAATCCTTACATTTTCCAATTATCCGATGAAGAATATTCGTAATGTTATTATGTTTTGTCTTTTGGCATTTTTTTTCGCCTGGTACGGATTTTCGTGGGTTTATGAAACACTTTATCGTGAACCGCGTCAACGGCTTGGAAATGAAATTGATAAATTGAAAAAAGAAATAGGGTACGGAAAAAAAAATGCGGAATTGATGTTTCAGGCAGTTGGTCAGAATCAGGTTTATTATTTTCGTTCGTTACCGCGTATTCCCAACGAGGCGTTACCGCGTTATTCGCTTTGGTTACTTGAGTTACTGAAATATTGTGCTATTGAACAAGGCGAAGTCAACAACAATAATCCGGCACGAACAATGTTTGGATTGAATTATCGTTTTACAATTCGGGGAGTTTGTTCATTCGATCAACTGAGTCGATTTCTTTTTGAATTTTATTATGCTCCGTTTTTGCATCGTATTACAACGATATCAGTTATTCCGGTTGATGGCAATGAAGGGCGGATTACTTGTTCATTAACGATTGATGTTCTGGCATTGCGTCCTTCGAATCCTCAGGCGGTTTATCCGTCAAGAGATCAATTACCAACCGGATATATTCCGCGACTAAAATCGAACGATTTAACAACCTATCGGGTTATTGCTGACCGGAATTTGTTACAGGCGGCTAAGGGCGGAATTGATCGTGCTGATTATACTTATTTGACTGCAATCAATTCAATTGACGATCAACCGGAAATCTGGCTCACAGTTCGAACAGAGGATTCAATTATTAAGGCAAAACAAGGTGATTTGATTCGTATTGGATCTTTTCGGGCGGAAGTTGCTGAGATTTTTGAGCAGGATATTGTGTTTGAGAATGAAGGAATGCGTTGGCTTGTTACACTTGGGGACTGTTTGAATCAAGCGTTTTCCCTGCCGCCGGAAGTTTTTCGGAATGTGGAATAATTGAAACAATTTAACTTCGCCTTAATTTTATTTATTTTTATAACGTTTATAATTTACCGGATTACGATTTAACGATTGAATTGTTACAAAAAAAAATGGTAAAAAACCACAAACAAAATATAACCTTGAAGTGAACGATGACGACTCCGTTTGATGCGGCATTAGCAGCGGCAGAATCAATGTCCAATCCGATAGCAAAATCGCTTGTTCTTGCGGAACTCACGCAAGCACAAGCAGAAGCCGGTTTGATTGACGATGCTTTTGCGAGTATTGATATTATTCCCAATTACAGTGAAAAACGTCAGGCTCTATTCCGATTAGCATTCCGTGCGGTTCAGGAAAATAAGACTGAAAATTTGTTGCGATTTATTCGGACAATGGTTGAGGTTGATCCGAAATCAATGTCGTCAGTTGGTCGGCTTGCCCAGTTGCTTCTTGAAAACGGTAATCTTGTAAAGGCGATGGAATTGGTTCGTGCGGTTGAAAAACCGTTTGATTCGGAACTCAACCGATATAATTTTGTTGCAAAATTTGTCGAACTTGCGGAAAAAGAACAACTTGACAACGCCCGATTATTTCTTGAAACATTTTCTGATACGGATTATCGTGATTGGGGAAATTTGGCGTTAGCCAAACGTTTTATGTTACTGAAACAATTACAGGAAGCCCGAACAATTGCGGAATCTTTTTCGTTTCCATTACGTCAATCGTGGGCATTTTTTGAGTTAAGCCGTTTGACAACCGGAAAGACTCATGATTTATTGTTGTGTCGAGCCGGAAAAATTCTTGAAACGATTTCTGTTGAATCGGAATCGGCGGAATCATTAGCGATTCAATCCCGTATTCTTGGTAAAACGGCGTTGAAAACCGGCAACACCGAACTTGGTCTTCGTCTTTTGGAATGGAGTGAAACGGCGGCGGCGCAAATATCTGTACCGATTCAGCGTTTTCGTGCTCAATATTTTCTTGCGAAGGTTCTTCGGGAACTTGGTCAGATTCATTCTGTTCAAGAATATCTTGATTCGGCAAAGTGGATGCAATTGGAAATATCCGGTTTGGATCGAAGTCGGATTGGAGTTTGGGTAGCCGAGGCAGAGCCGGAAAACATTTTAACAATCTGGAGTATTGCCATTCAAGATGCGGGTAAACCGGAACAAAAATCCGCAGACATTTTGCGTGCGGAACGGATTGCCGAAATTCTCCGGCGTTTTATTTTTCGCAATAATAAAAATCCTCCAAGCGGTGAACCTGAACACGACGTTGTTAATCTTTCTGCTGAAGAGTTCGAAGAATATTATTACAGCCCTTTTGCGATCAAAGGCTGTAATTGTTAAACAATTATTGAATAATTACTGATCCGGAAAATATTTTCAAACCAAAATTATTAGGAGTTTTGCAATGAGAACCATTTGTTTTGTCGCTTTGTTGTTTGTTTCTTGGGGGGTGTTTGCCGAAGAATCGGAACCAATTCGCATTTTATCGATTAACGTTCGGTTATCCACCGCCAACGATGGTGAAAATTCTTGGTCAAACCGAAAAGATTTTTTGACCGATATA
>JAITQV010000401.1 GCA_031288765.1 Planctomycetaceae bacterium | reverse complement strand
AATCTTATTTTCAACCTGATTTTCCGTCAACCCCGCAAGGGGTGTGATGTGCATAACCGTAGGTGGAGCGAAGCGCAACCTACGGATCGGAATCTCACAAGGTAGGCAACCGCTCGCCGTAGCGGTTGCGTCGGCGTTAGCCGACAATGAATTTATGTAATATTGGTTGTTTTGATTGCCTATCGGCAAGCGACCTTTCGGCGAAAGGCTTTCACCTACGGTCGCCTACCTTTTGATTTCCAAATCAAAAACAAAAATTAGTCGGCTAACGCCGACACAACCTTGTGAATGGTTATGCACATCACACCCCTAGCGGGGTTGACGGAAAATCAGGTTGAAAATAAGGTTGGTTGTGAACCATATTAAAAATGAAAATAGAAAATTACGATAGTATATGTCCCGTTAGGGACATAATGTTGGTAGAAAACAGATACGAAATTGTCAACGCGTCCCGTTTAGGGACGCAATGGTGGTAGAAAAACAATAGGGTAAAAATTGTTCGCCATATTAGGAATGATTATTGATCGAATTTATTTTTACCAATATTGTGTCCCTACGGGTAGGGTGTTCAAAAGATCTGTTTTTTTACGCATTAAAAAACAACAACATTGTAATTATAAATATTCGTAAATGATGATATTAAATAGTTCGCAAGCGGAATTTTACCATTCCGTTAGGAAATCCGCTTGCGAAGGTTTTAGTCCCGCAAGGGACGAGATGTGCATAACCGGCGGTGAAGCGCAGCGCAACCTCCGGACCCCACCCACCAAAAAACATAAGCCCTGCAAGGGCGAGATTATGATTGTGTTGATTGATAATCTCATCCCTGCGGGATTTTGGGGAGGAGGGGGGAGACGATCCGGCGGTTTTGCACATCTCGTCCCTAGCGAGGTTAAGATTCAGTATTAATTACTGAAAACAGATGACTGAATAAATACAAATTTCCGCTTAATTTTCCAAGTAAAATAACCTCATCGGAAAATCGTTATCGCGAAAACCAACTACGATAGAACTTTTGAACAAAAGAAAACGGATTTTGTTTTTTGGCAGTAGTTGATGTATTCTTTGAAGCGGCAACAGTTGGTTTTGTTGACGCCGTGCCAAAAATATTGGTCGGTTTGAACGGAGCCGATTGCTCCAAAATAATCCCTTCACGCTCACAAAGAATTTCCAAACCCGTTCGGAAATAAGTAAAACGCCGGTTTTTTTCCAGAGTTACTGATTTTCGATAAATACTGTAAAAAATCCGGTTCGGCAATACCTCCTCGTCACGTAACCGAATAATTTTCTCACAATATTCTTTTTCGGCATTGGTTTTGGCGTAAAGCGTTGAAATAAGAACATCCGCCGTCAAGTTTGTATTGCCTTCCCCATCGTTTGTTTGCGCAAATCCTTGCAAAACAAGAAAAAACACCGTTAATCCGCTAAAAGTCAACAATCGAAACAACATGATAGATTTTGTCGAAAAACAACAATAATTCGGATACATAACAACAATTATTTTAGAATTATCGGAAAAATCGTCAAAGTTTTTCAGACAATTCCCCAAAATTTTCGTAAAAACCATTCGAAACAAAGAATCAAAGCAAACGCCAGAAGTAATCCCCATGAATCAAACAAGGATTGTTTTGTTTCGTGTTTTTCGACAAGTTCCTCTGATTTTTTGATGAGTTCGTCAAGAAGTGATCCCAGTTGTTCGGGAGCCGCACTGCGTCCGCCGGTTAATTCCGAAATATTTCTCAATAATTGCGGATACGCCACCGGACTATCGAGTTCGAGATTCCGGTCATACACCATAAATCGGGCGGTTGCCTGACGTGTCGGCGCATCCGGCGGAAGCGATTCATGGGAAACCTCCACCCGAATCGTATAATCCCCCGCAGTATCCGTCGAACGGAATGAACCTGTCGGTGTTCCGTCTTCGTCAACCAACACAACTTGTTCCTGATTGCCGTCCGGTTTGGTAACAGTTGCAGTTGCCGTGAAATTTCGGAGAATATTACCGTCCGGTGATTGGAGGAACACGTGAAATTTTACAGATTCGCCCGGCAAAAAACGAACCTGATCCGTCGTAATCCAACAATCGCCCTCCATAACCGACTCCATTTTTGCAAGCCAAAGAACAACCTGACGCCAAAACCGTTTGTGTTCCTCCACAAATCCGGCAAGCGCCCAACGGTATGTCGAATCTCCGGCAGCAAACGCCAAAACCCTGCCAAGACCAAATAATTGCGAAACGAGGATTTTTTGATTTTCCGGACCGGTTGCGAGCAACACCGCACCCGGTTTTAATTTATCGAACCGGTTTGCTCCGAGCAACGGCGGAAAACGTGTCCAAAGTTCCGCATTTTTCTCCGGGTTCATAATCAATCTCAGAACATAATGCCGCCGTCCTTCCGGTGTTAGGATGAGGGGAATCGGAATGATTGACGACCAGTGAATATCCTGCCGGATTGGAGCGTCCAGCGGTTGACGATCAACATTGCGAAGTTCCACCGGTGAAATATCGGCAAGCGGTGTGTCGGCATATCCGCCGGCGGCAAACGCGTGAAAACCGCCAAGCATTATCAAACCGGCTCCCTCACGAACCCGATCCGCTAAGGCTTGCAATTCTTCCGGTTTGAATGCTTTCGCATCAAGATCGTCAAGAATATACGCATGATATTCCCCCGGTTTGAACGCATCATTCACCCACGAAGGGCGTTCCCGTGTAAAACGTTCCAGAGTAGTTTGAAACGATTCGCCTTTTGCTCCGCCGACTTTGATTTTTCCGACACGAATCGGACGGTAATCAACCCGAATATCAGGTGAAGCGTTTAAGGCTCGCATGAGCGGTCCTTGCTCGTGGTTCCGTTCCCCCTGAATAAACAAAACCGTCAAACCGCCGTCAATCACCCGTACAAAAGAACTTTGTTGGTTGTTTGTTTCGATAAGCTCTTTTTCCTGCGGCGGAACAAACACCGTATATTTGAAATACCCGGATTGAGGCGGAATATGCGAAAACCGGAACGGGATCATTTGTCCGTCATCACGGCTTTGGACTTCGATTTCCCCGACACGTTGCATTGTGCCGGATTCGTCTTCAAAGAGGAGTTGAACAGGAACAGGCTTATTCCGGTAACCGGCAATACGGAGCGAACCGTTCACAAGAAATTCATTTTTGACAAAAACCCGATCATTCGCCTGAATATCATTGACGGCAATATCTTGAACATCCGGTGTTCCGGTTGCCTGACCAAGCGGAATAGAATAAAGCGGGATTCCGGCGTCCCGAAACCGCGTTGCAGCGTCTTGCGGCAAAAGATCACGCGGCGGACGGGTTCGTTGTGTGCCGTCGGAAAGCAGAATAGTTCCGAGAACACGTTTACCGGACGAATTTTGGCGGACAGTATCCAACACCGCACCAAGTGCGGTTTCTTTGCCCAAAGGAATTTCGGGAGCATCAATGAGACCGTCGTGAATTTCCAACGGCGTAAGCGAAGCATCAAACGCAAAAACTTTGATTTCAGCCTGTGATTGCAGGCGTTTTAGTTGGGGAACGGCTTGGAGCAATGCGTCTTTAGCGGTTTGGAAACGGGTGTTGCCGCCTAATTCGTCGGGACGGCTCATACTTTCCGATTGGTCGAGAAGAATGTGCAATGTTGAAGCGAGGGGCAGCGATTGTGTGTAGATTAATGTCGGACGGAACATGCCGAAAAGAAGCAGAAAAAACGCAATAAACCGCAACACCATAAGACAAGTTCGTCCGCCGCGGGGAACACGTTCGCCGGAGGGTTTGATATTCAGTAAAAGAATACCAATAACAAGGGCTAACCCGAAAACTAACCAATAACTGCCAAAAAGAGGATAAAACGAAAGACGAAACATAAAACTGAATAAACCGGTTTTCTTTTATTTATTTTTATGAGATTGTAGAATAACAGATTCCAAAATATTAGCAAGAAGAAGGAACGCTTGTATGCAACTGTCTATTATTAACCACTGAATACACGAAATACACGGAATTTGTAATCGTAATAATGTTCACGTACAACTTCAAGGTTCGTTTATTTATAGGAAGTAGGACACGAAAAAGTTTTTTTGTTATTGTATTCATTTTGTATCCTTAAAATTAAACTTGTGATCTTATCAATTTACTAATTTCCGTGTGTGCTGTGTATTCTGTAGTTAAATAAAATAGACAGTTACTTGTTGACATTTTAATTGAACTTAGTAAAATACTCCCTCTGTGGTTCGGGAACAGCTCGGCTTTTTGAGGAATAATTGATCCTGTTTTTACAAAATTCAAGGTAATATTCTTTTTCGGAAATGTTGAGATGTCCGCATCAAAACAGAAATTTTCTCCACAAAATTATTTAGTTCAAAGGAAATATTGTTATGTTAAATTC
>JAITQV010000398.1 GCA_031288765.1 Planctomycetaceae bacterium | reverse complement strand
GTTCGCAAACTCAAACGCCGCAACGTAGATTTTGAAACAATTGCGGAGGCAACGGGACTTCCGCTCAGTGAAGTAGAACAACTCAAATAATGCCTGAACTTTTTACATGGATGGCAAGCGGAACAAGGATGTTCATTTACTTTTATGTTATCAATATTCATGTTCCTTTATTATTGCCGTTTTCTTATTGTTTTCCTTTTGACCGGTTTGATCTGTCCGGTTTTTGCGCAACCCGATTTGTCAAAACCTCTCGGAACAACTATTGCCGATACCGGTTCTAAATTTTATCGTTTTGAAAAATTTGAATTGGATTCGGAGGACAAAGAGCGGCATTACAGAATTGTTGTTGCCATTCCAAAAGCGGAAACACCGGAAAAAGGATTTCCTGTGATTTATCTTTTGGACGGCAATTCGGTGTTGGCGGCTCTGAACGATGAATTATTTTCACGTTTGGAAATACCGTTTCCGGTGATAGTTGCGGTTGGTTATCAAACGGATTTGCGGTTTGATGTTGTTTCGCGAGCTTTTGATTACACTCCCGTGTTGCCGGACGGTTCCAAACCAAAAGATGATCGCGGGCGAAAAGGCGGCGGTGCTGATCTTTTTGCAGAGTTTATCGAGACGAAAATTAAGCCGAAAACCGAATCGTTTGTTCAAATCAACAAACACCGGCAAACAATCTGGGGACATTCCTACGGCGGATTATTTGTACTAAACACATTGTTTAAGCATCCTGAAATGTTTCAGAATTATGTTGCCGCGGAACCGTCGTTTTGGTGGGAAAACGGTGTAATTTTGAAAATTGCAGAACAATTTGCGGAACAAACCGCCCAAACCGGTGTTGGAATAAAAGAACTAAGTCTTGCGGTTTTTGTCGGACGCGGCAGTTTGCCTCAACAACGGAATAAAAATCGCTCGGATATTCGCCGTTCCGTACCTTTCGATACGGTTGAAAATTTAGTAAAACGTCTAACACCGATGTTAAAAGTTGTAACGTTTCATGTTTTCGAGGATTTGACTCACGGCGAATTATTTCCCGTTTCCATCGAACCGGCATTGAAATTCAGTCAGTAATTATTGCGTCAATAATTACGGTTTGTTTGTTGTTTATTTTACTATCCACAGTCCACTTTCAACTATCCACTAAAATTATGTCCTTTCAATTTTTCCGTCGTTTCTTTTATGAAATTCACCTTTGGCTCGGCATCATTAGCGGAATTATTGTATTCCTTATTTGTCTGAGCGGTTGTATTCTTGTTTTCCGCGAGGAAATCAATCGATTTGTTGATCCGGGCAAGTATTATGTCAGTGTTCCGGCTGAAGGGCAACGACTTCCGGTTGATGAAGTTATTGGCAAACTCGAAGCAAAAAATCCGGGGATGAAAGTTACATCGATTACAATTCCCGAAAAAGCGAATCGAACGATGCTTGCTTTGCTTTCGCGTCCCATGCCGGAAGGAATGCGTGGCGGTTCCGGTGGGGAACGAGGTCAACAACGTCCCGAAGGCGGTTTTGGACAACGCGGTCAACGCCCTGAAGGTGAACGCGGCGAGCGTCCCGAAGGCGGTTTCGGACAACGCGGTCAACGTCCTGATGGTGAAAACGCCGGTTCCAATACCGCAACACAAAATGTTCCCGGTCAAAACCGTTCCGGTAACTCTAATCGTTCCGGTGGTTCAGGCGGTCCTGGCGGCGGACGCGGATTCGGGCAAGGTTTTTACGTTAATCCGTACACCGGTGATGTTGTTGCGAAAACCAGCGACGGTGCTTCGTGGCTGAATCCGTTTTTTATGTCGATGATGCGGTTACACCGTAATCTGTGGATTTCGTATCGGCTTGAAAGTCTTGGACCTCGTGCTACGCTTGGCGGTTTGATTGTTGGTATTGCAACAATTATTTTCGTTGTTATCGTACTGAGCGGTTTTGTTCTTTGGTTACCGCGGACATGGAAAAGTTTTATAAAATGGAGAGCATGGAAACCCGGTTTCAAAATACGGTTTCGTAAAGGATTTTGGGCATTTATGTACGACATTCATAATTCTGTTGGTTTTTACATGTTGATTCCGACTTTAATTCTTGCTTTAACGGGGCTTTGTTGGTCATTCGGCTGGTATCGGAACGCTGCCGGTAATCTTCTTGGCGATCAAATTTTCAAGCAGCGAATGCAGCGGCCTGAAAAGATCGAACCGGTTGAAAACGGAATACAACCTCTTTCCGTTGGTGAAATAATTGAACGCCAAAATAAATTAACACCGGGTCCCGGCGAAATGACAATATCAATTCCGAATGATCGGGAGACGGCAATGGTTGTTCAGAAGGGTCGAACCGGTTTCTTTGCTTTGTCTATCAAAGACAAAACACAGTGGGATCGTTATCGCGGTACGGTAATTCCGGTGGAGCATTTTGGTAAAACGGTTGAGGTGGAACGTTTTGCCGATAAGCCGTTGGGGGCGAAAATCGCAACATCGGTTCGGGCACTTCATTTTGGTGATATTACCGGAACTTCGTCGAAGATTTTATTCTTTGTTGCGTGCTTTTTTGCAACGAGTTTTCCGGTTACCGGGGTGATGCTTTGGGCTAAAAAGCTTGTAACCCGTTATCGGAAACGAAAAGCAGCCAAAGAAACTCAAAATCAATCCGTACCTACTGTTTCTATTGATCATCCGTTGGAGGGTGAAAATCCGCCTGTCAGTGTTGGTCAAACGGTGTAAATCGGCGGAGAATATTTTGCGGACTCAGCAACAAGGTATTTCGTAGTTATTCGGTGGATTGTTTTTTTAACGCGGAAACATGGAAAAGTACGCGGAAAGACGCAGAACGATAATTTCCGCGTTATTCCGTAAAATTTCAGTGTGTTCCGCGTTAAAAAACAAATTGTATCTATTAGATCTTTTCCCTAACCTGCTTAAACACCGAAAACATAACAAAAACACCTTATTTTTCTGATTACCTAAACTGCCAACGTTTTGTATTTTTAGGTTAGCGAAAAGGTCTATTGTCTTGACACTCGGAAGTTTGGAGTTGCCGGAATTTCAGCGGGGAAATTCCTGAATGGCAGCGGCTAACTTCAAATAATGCTCCGCAATATCCGTCTTGCCCGTTTCACGATACATGTTCGCAAGATTAGAATACGGTATCGATAACGCCGATTCGTCAATGATTTTGCTTTTAACACCGCGCTCGATTTGTTTCAATCCGCGTTCGGTCAAGCGGATTGCCTCATCGCGTTGATCCGTCATCCAGTACGAAACGCCCATACTAACCAGCGTTTCCCCCAATCTCCCCAATGCCTCAGGGTTGATTTTCGGCAAGAGCTTTTCAAAAACCGGTTTGGCTAAATCAAACCATTCGATAGCCGCCCGGTGATTTTGATTGCCGATTGCGTGGATCGCCCCCAAACGAAAATACAACCGCCCAAGAAGATAAAAATCCGTGTCGCTCTTTCTGTCCCGAATCCCCGCTTCCATATAATCCGCCGTTATCTCTCCATATTTCAACGCGGCAGAATAATTCTTGCGAAGTTGGAAAATCTGCACGGCATCGTAAAGCGAAAGACTGGTTTCCCATTGATATTTTCGCTGCAAAATGGGATCGCGTGTGGTTTCGATTAAATCGTTACCGGCGTTTACTACGGCGTCAATATATATTTCCATGTCGTCCTGCTCCGGCAATCCGACCTGCGAGGCAAGAACACAAACCGCAATCTTGAATTGATATTCATTGGAAAACCGCTTGGCGGCAATCATTTCCGTATCTTTTGTAATTTCCCTTGCTCTGGAAAGCCATTTTTCAATGGATTCCTTCTTCTTGTCCCAACGCCCCCACGCAACATCCCGCGCAGCACCAAGATGAGCCTCAAATAAAACATCCTTCGCTGTTTGCCGAATCGTTTGGTTGTCGTGATCAATCAGATTCATCGCCAACCTGATCGCATCGGAATGACATTCAATAGCGATCTCGTAATCGGGATTCTGACTTGTTCGGTAAAGATCGCCAAGCATGGAAAGTGCGCGGGCTTTTTCATGCGGATAACGGTCACAAATTCCGATTGTTTCCTCCAAATAGAGTTTTGCTTCTTCGATTCGGTTCATTCGAACCAACGATTGAATGTAAGTCAAATGATAAGCGGGACGCCGTTCATCCAATTTGATAGAACGTTCCGCATGAATCAGGGCGGCATCAACATTCCCCGACATAATCTCGATTTGTGCAAGCAGCCAAAACGCTTTGGAATCATTGGGGTTGAGCCGGATGGCGTCGTGCAAATCACGCAAGGCTTCGCCGGGTTGATCGTTTAAGGTTGCTTCGGCGCGGAGAACAAAGGGTTCCGACGAAACCGGCTCAATACCAATCTGCTTAACAAGCAAACTATCATCGTCGGAAGGTGTAAAAAGGAACAAAACTCCCTTCTCAGGAAACACTTCGCCGATAATTTTCCCTGTTTCATCGGGAATGAGTACGGGTTTTGATTTGAGCAATTCTGTTGTGAGAACTTCCCGAACCTGTTCTTCGGGGAAGGGTTCGTCAAGCTGGACAACTATCGACTTAACAACACGATCTTTGAAAATCACTTCGATATGATTTAGGATTTCCGTTGAATAAAGATGGGCGGGCAAGTTATCAACTGTTGTTTTTTGAAGGGGTTCGCCCCAAAGTTCGGAGAGGTGTTCCAAAGTGGTTTCGCCCGGAATAACGCCCTGAAAAGCCGCGGTGCGAACCGGCGGATGGTAAGGATCGATGTTTTGGTTGTCGGTTAGGGCGGGGTCGGCAATCGGACGGGGTTTTAGGGTTTCGGACGGAGATTCCGCCGTGAGTTCCGGCAAATTAGGCGGCAACGGCGGTTGCGGCGATATTTTCTCCGTTTCCTCAAAATTTCGCGAAGAAATTGCGCTTACCAAACGCTGTGACGGGGCAATATCGCTTACTTGAATAGTCCGGCTTTCGTCCGAATCGCCGACCGCTGAACGAATGGTTGCGGTATTTTCGACGGTTTCGGGGGTTGGGGTGTCCACGTAACGGCGGCTGATTGTGGAGTTGGCGGTTTTGTTCTGAAGTTGGGTTGTTACGTAGCCGACCGGTCCGTCTTCGGGATAGACGAGCAAAGGATAATTCGAAGGTTCTTTGGAACCCTTGAGTTTATTGGGCGGCGTCAATACTTCTTCCGCAAGCAATGATCCGCAAACAACAATCAACGCTATTACAAACAAACAACGGTAAATCGGAAAATTCATTCTTGTTCTCCGATGTAAAAAATTTAAAAAGAAATACATTACCGGTACATTAGCGATTATTGAAAAGTGTGTCCAGTGCAATTTTTCCGAATTATTTGGGAATTACGCCGCAAGATCAATTTTCAATATGCCAACGGTATTAATAATGATATTGAACAAATTAGCGGCAATTATACTCACAAATGCCGTAAAGCGGTTTTTGTGAGTATATTCGAATTTTTCTTCTAAGCCCGCAGAGCGGAATGTGCATAACCGTAGGTGGAGCGAAGCGCAACCTACGGATCGGAATTTCCCAACCCGATATAAAAATAAAAGGTAGGCAATCGTTGGGTGAAAGCCCCTCGCCGAGCGATTGCATCGGCGTTAGCCGACTTGTTCTACGCTGAAAAACGGGCTGAAAGCCCGCAATCAGTAGCGTAGGGCAACGCCCTACGAATAGGATACACCAATAAAATCAAGCCCTGAAAGGGCGCAATCCCCAAAAATCCTGCCATTGTATTTTTAAATGATTCCGCCCCGTTGGGGCTTTAATTGTGTTGTATTCCTTTTTCGTAGGGCGTTGCCCTACGCTACTGTATTGACTAAAAGGCTTTCAGCCCTATTGCAAGATGTTAAATCCGCATGCAAACTATTCACTATCCACTATTAACTATCAACTAATATCTCGTCCCTTGCGGGACTAAAACCTTCGCAAGCGGAATTATTACCGCAACGTCTTAAATCCGCTTGCGACACAAATCACAAACCACACCCCCGCAACACAAAATCACGGGACAATGGCGCTTTGAATGGCACTGAAAGGTCCTTTTTCACCTTTTTCGTTTTGCCACTGAATTGCAATATAAACCGTTTTTCCGCGTTCTTGTTCGGTAAATTCCAAAGTAAACGGAGTTCGGGTTGCCAAAACGGTATGGGTTAATTCTTCGGGACCGGCGGGCGGTTT
>JAITQV010000389.1 GCA_031288765.1 Planctomycetaceae bacterium | reverse complement strand
ATTTTATTAACAGAAAGATCTGTTACCAAAACGGCAACAGAATAATTTTTTACGAAGGTTTTTATGACGGAATTTCCGAAAGTACCGATACAAATTGAACTTGCTCATCCGCATGATTTACTGGCAAGATATTTTCTTCTTGACAAAGAATTGATGGTGAGTATGTTGGAACATTATGATGATACGGGTTTTGTTTCGTTGCTTGACCTTATGGTGTTGCGTTGCGAATCTCCGGTTACAATAGATTATAATTTGCAGGAACTGATTGGTGATTTGCGTTTTTCCGCAAGATTCAAAAATGGTATTTACTCCCAAGTGTTCCTGTTTTTCGAACATCAATCAAAGAAAATTCGATTATATTCTCTTCATTGCTTACGCAAAATACTGGATTTTTATGAAGAATGGGCGGCTGACCCCAAAAATGCCATCACAGAAAACGGTAAATTTCCTTACCCGCTTGTTGTTATACTTTATCATGGTAATATTTCATGGAGTGAATTGTTACAGATAAAGCATTTGATAGCGGTACCGCAAGGTGTGGATACGAATGTGTTATGGTTTCCGGCAATTATGATTGATTTGTCAAAGATTCGGTATGAGGAATTGCAAGGACATCCGGCATTGATTGGACTTTTTGATACGTTACAATCGTATTCGGAAGGGAAGTTACAGGAAAATTTGGGACGAATTGTCGGGCATTTCGACGAAGTTAAAACAGACCCGCGAGCAATGGGCTGGTTAACTTCAATCGCCCATTACACGCTCGCTACCACCAAAATCAGTAAAGACGTTATTGTTCGGGAATTTTCAAAAATTTTAGATAAAAAGGAGACTGAAAATATGATCCTGTCCACAATGGAAGAGTTGTACACTAATGGTAAACTTGAGGGTAAACTCGAAGGTGAAATAGAAGGCGAAACCAGAAAGTCGATCCAGAGTGTTCTTAAACTGCTTAATAAACGTTTTGATAAAATACCTGAATCCATTTCAAAAGTTGTCAATTCTTATAAAGATTTAACCGCTTTGGATTTACTTTTTGACCGGGCGTGTGAATGTAAGACGTTGGCAGAATTTGAACAAAATCTTGTACATCACTGAAATGATACAAGATGAGTAAAATGATTTTTGTTGTAATTAAACAGTTAAACAAGACTGAAAATGCCGAATTCGGCTTTGGTCGTAAATCCTTTTTGTACTGAAACGACAATGAAACCAAATAAAAAGAAGAAATTGGATATTGGATTATTTTTTACGGAAAATGTTGAAAAAATAATCCTGATTTTGGTAATTCCGTTGGCAATTTATATTGCTTATCGCGGAACACAATATGAACCGCTTGCGTGGCAGCCGGATGCTTTGGCTAAGGCTGCCGAAAATGCCAATAATACGATTAAGACAAGCGAACGAAAAGCTGTTGATGAAGGTGTTTCCATTATTACTTATGATGTGAAGGCAACTTGGATCAAAGCTAAAATCCGTTCGGATTACTATCGTACGGAAACACAGTGGCTGCCGTCGCTGTTTCCAGAGAAAAATAAACGTACAGCGGTGCATGTGCTTCCGGTCAAAGAGTTGAAAGCGCAGGCGGGACTTGGTGCGGTATCAATTAATCCTACATCGCCGTTGGCGGGTTCGGCAATGGAAACCGGTAGTTCCGCAATGACCGGCAGTACGGCAACCGGTACACGTATTGGAGAACGTTGGGCAATTGTAACAGGTTTAATTCCAATTAGAGAACAACTTAATCTTTACGTTGATAAATTTTCGTCCAGTGTTTTACCGGATGCGTTACGCGATATGCCGACGTATATTCTGTACGATGTCGAACGCGCTGAAATTGTACCGGGCAAAAGTTTGGACGAACTGCAATGGCAACGGTTGGATTTTCTCACGGAATTTTTACAAAAACGTTCTTTGTGGAGCAATAATGCGGTTGATCCTGTTGATCCGATATTTTTTGCAATGCAAGTTCCCGGAAAATTTCCAATGGCTTATCCGCTTCCGCCGATTACGAAAAAATTCGGTGAAGAGGTTGCGTATCCGCCGTTTATTCCGATGCTTACCGATTCGCAAATGGAAGTATTGAAACAAAATGAAAAAATTAGTGAACGGTTACAAAAAGAAAAGTTTGACATTAAACCGGAAGACATTTTGAATAATCCGTTTGGCGGTTCCGAAAATCGAATTGGGGCGGGAAATTCCAATATGGACGGCGGGAGTACGATACAGGGGCGGAATCGCCGACCGCGGCGAGGGACAACAGAACCGGAAGAAGAAGAAGAAGAAATCAAACCGGTTCAGGTGGACAATTATCTTTTCCGGTTTTTGGATTTCAAAGTCGAACCCGGTAAAACTTATCGTTACCGAGTTCGTCTTTACCTGGCGAATCCTAATTACATGTTAGCCCCTAATTATCTGGAAGATGAAACCTTGTCGAAGGAACCGTATCTTATTACGGAATTTTGTGCGCCGTCCAATATGGTAACAATTCCTTTGGAATCCCGTGTGCTTACGACCAATGTTTTTGCTGCGGATTCGAAACAACCTTGGACGGAACCTGCGGTAAGTATTATGGCGGTTCATTTTGATTTGGCGGACGGTTCTGAATGGTATGTTGAAAAGGAACGGGTTTATCGCGGTTCGACAATCAATTATAAACGTCAGGATGTAACGAATCCGTCATCGGAAAAACAAACGACACTTTCCGGTATGGAAGGCGGTTCTTCGCCGCCGTCACGACCAGCGCGCGGAGCTCCTCCATCAAGAACAGGAACCAGACCAAACGAAACAAAAACACCCGGAAAACAACTTGATATTGTTTCAGAAGTTTGTGTTCTTGATATGAAGGGCGGTGAACTTCTGTATAAAGTTCCGACAGCCGCTCAAAAAGCTCCTGATTTGAGATCGCCCGGCAAAGTGATGGTTTTGGAACCAAGCGGTAATATGATTATTCGTACCGTCAATACCGATTTACTCGAAGTGGAAACCATTAAAAATCCAACCGGCATTAATAATTCGGGTTTAGAACGTATGGGTTATATGGGAAGCGGTATGGATATGTAACACAACAAAATTGAACAATTAACAATATTTTTATCACAAAATATACGGAAAGAATTATTTGCAAGTTTTTTTGAGAGAGTACACCATCAAAAAATGAAATAAATAATACTTGCTAATTTCCGTGTATTTTGTGTGTTCTATGGTTTATAAGACGGACAGTTACAATTTAGCAGGTATTCAAAATGATACCGAAAATGGTTGTCCTTTTGATTACAATATTAAAAACAAAACGAGGCAGGAATTTTATCCTGACAACAATTGATTGAATTGCTTGAAATTCTGATTATTTCTATTGTTCAGGGGATTGGCGAATTTTTGCCGATTAGTTCTTCGGGGCATTTGGCGGTTACCGAACATCTGTTCAAACGGTTCGGTCAACCATTGACCGGAAGTGAAACAGATTTTATCAAACTGGAAATCTTGTTACATCTTGGAACATTGGTTGCGGTTTTGATTGTTTTCCGGCGGCGAATTGTTGATTTATTCGGGAAAGACCTTCGGTTGATTCCGCTTTTGATTATTGGTACACTTCCGGCGGTTGTTGTTGGTCTTCTGGTAAAAAAATTGGCTCCTTGGATCGAAACGGATTTGTACATTATCTCAATTTGTTTTGCCGTAACGGGATTGCTTCTGATTCGGTCACGGAATACTGACGGTGAAAAAACCTGTTCGACAATGACTTGGTTTGATGCGTTGGTGATTGGAACAGTCCAGGCGGTTGCGGTTTTGCCCGGTCTTTCACGTTCCGGTTCAACCATTGTTGCCGGTCTTTTCCGTAAATTGCGGCGTGATGAAGCGGCAACATTTTCGTTTCTTCTTGCTATTCCGGTGATTGGCGGCGGCGGAATTTTCGAACTCAAAGGACTCCTCAAACCAAACACCGAACCCAATTCACTTGCCGTACATTTATTGTTGATTGGAATGTTAGTAAGTTGTATTGTGGGTATTGTTGCACTAATTTGGCTGCTTGATTGGCTAAAGAAAGGTCAACTCTGGTATTTTGCGGCTTGGCTTTTTTTAATGTGTCCGCTGACATTGGTATTGGCGACATTACCGTTGCAAGAAAAACAAGAATTTCAATCTGTTCAATCGCTTGAACACAATACTCAATCACCGGAAAAACAACCGCCGACTCAGGAATTGCCAACTGTTTCGCCGGTTGAAAAAAATACCGTAACCCAACAAGCCGACTCATTAATGATTGCTGTTGAAAATGTTGCGGAATCTGGGCGTGAAAATCTGAGTGAGGAAGACGCACAATTGGAATACGAAAAAATTCTTGCCGAAGAAGAAGCAAAAGAACAAGCCGCAATTGCAGAAGAACAAAAACGAATTCCGTTGATTGATGAACCGGACAAACTGATTCCGTTGGATACGCAGGATCGGATTTGGATTACGCCGGATGGTCGAAGTGTGGTGATTCTTGGTCGGATTGTGTTACGTGAAGGATTTTTGGAACTTTTGGCGTGCCGAGTGGGAACCAAAGAACATGAATCAATTATTTCCGTTCGGGTTAAGCCGTTTTTGATTCACGCTGCTCTTCTTGCGGTGGGAGCGGAGCCGGGCAAACCGGTTCAGCAGACACCGCAGTTTGTACCGCCAAGCGGCGAAGAAATTGAAATCACGATTCGTTGGAATGATCAGGATGGACACCAAAAAGAAATGCTTGCCCAAGATTGGGTTTGGGATGCCGGAAACAGTAAAGAAGATTCCAAGAAAGCAATGTCAACTCATTGGGTTTTTACCGGAAGTATGCAATATCAAGACGAATCGGGAAAGAATCATTACATTGCCGACGAGAGCGGCGAATTATTTGGTCTTTCCAATTTTGTGGGTGCGATTCTTGATGTTCCGATCAAGAGCAGTGCCGACAATACGGAATTGCTCTTTGCGTGTTTTACGGAACGGATTCCCGAACGCGGTACACCGCTAACAATTATTCTAACACCGGTAAAAAATAAAAAACGTTAATATTCATTCTTAGTTGTTCTTAACTTTATTTCATTAGTACAATTGGGAACTTCTAAAAACTCCGATTTCAGACCGAACAATTTTCGTAAACACATTTTTTAATATTGTGTTTTTCGATGTTTTATACGTTTTTTTGTTTCAATGGGTTATAAAAACAACTATTTTTCATTCCAAAATTTCGGCTAAGTTTGTAGCAAAAATAAACAATGAAATTTTCCGAATTGAAATTACGCGGTGCGTATAAGATTGATCTTGAGCCGTGTGGTGATGAACGCGGATCATTTACGCGATTGTTTTGCGCGAATGAGTTGAAGGCAATCGGTCTGACAAAACCAATTGTCAACATCAATCATTCTTACACGCAACAAAAAGGAACAATACGCGGCTTACATTTTCAGAATCCGCCGGATTGTGAAATAAAAATTATGAAATGTATTCGCGGAACGATTTGGGATTGTATTGTTGACATTAGAAAAAATTCGCCGACTTTTCTGCAATACGACGCCGTCGAATTGAGTTCGGAAAACAATAAAATGATTTATGTTCCCGAAGGTTTTGCTCATGGATTTCAGACGTTGACGGATGATGTTGAGATCATTTATTTTATAACAGAATTTTATGTACCGAAAAACGAAAACGGTTTACGTTTCGACGACGACAAATTGAAAATTGATTGGCAACTCAAAGCAACTGTTGTTTCGGAACGCGATAAAAAACATCAGTTGCTCGATGAAAAAGAAGATTGGGAAGGAATCACAATATAAGTAACAATACATAAATTGTTTCAATTTAAGTATTATATCTCAATAAAGTATCAAATAAATCCACACTTTCAATACAATATTTTACACGTTTTTACCGCTTTTATTTTTTTGAAAAGTACAGTCAACACAAAAAGAAAGATCATTTATGCGTCGAATTTTTCTGAATTGGAACCGTCCGCTCCTTCAAACGGCGGCGGATTTTTTAATGAAACGGTTTGCAAAAAACGGGCAATTTGATCTTCGTCATGTTACACTTGTTCTTCCCGGCAAGCGGGCAATGAATCGTCTTGAGGAATTACTTGCGGAAAAGGTCGAAGAACTTGCTGTTGCCGGAGAATTAGACTCCGCATGGTATCCGCCGGAATTTTTAACTCCCGGAACATTGCCGGAAAAATTTTATGAGTTACAAAAGCCGATTGCCAATGAATTAACGCAACGATTCGCTTGGATTTATACGGTTGATCAGCTGGAAGACGAACATCCTGATCTTTTAGCGCAACTTTTACCGCATCCGCCGAAACGGGATGATCTCCATGCTCGGCTTGCGTTGGGAAAAATGTTTGCAACTCTTCACCGTGAACTTGCGGCGGATGTTCTCGATTTTGCGGAAGTTGTGAAACTCTGTAACAAATTGAAAATCGAAAGCGAAGTCCATCGTTGGAATACTTTAACCAAACTTCAGGAAAAATATCATCAACTGCTTGATTCGTTTGATATTTGGGATTTGCAAACTGCAAGACTTTTCGCGATTCATCAACAAAAAACCGAAGAATTTCAACGGATTTATAATCAATTTAATGAAAATGGTACACAAATTTTTCTTCTTGGTCTTGTTGATATGAACCGTGCGCAAAAAGAAATTTTGAACAAATTCAGTAATTTTATAACAACAGTTGTTTTTGCGCCGGAATCATTCAAGGAAAAATTCGATGATTTCGGTTGTTTGATTCCTGATGCTTGGGATAATGAAAAATTTGTACTGAATCCTCCCATTGATGATGAACAAATCAATATCGTTGAACGTCCCGAACATCAGGCGAATATTGTATTACGAAAAATTGCCGATCTTGGCGGAAAGTATGCCGCGGATGAAATTATAATTGGAGTTCCCGATCCGCAGATAATTCCGTTTATCGAACAACGGCTTGAACAGGCGAACATTCCTTCACGGCATGTCGAAGGAACTCCGATAAAACAAACGGCGGTTTACCGTTTTCTTGAAACAGCATCCGCTTTTCTGGAATCTCAAACATTTTCCACATTTGCGGAACTGATTCGGCATCCTAATATCGAAACGTTTTTACAGTCCGACAAAAAATCGAAACGAGATTTACTTTCGGAACTGGATCGTTATTATATGGAATTTTTGCCGATAACCGTCAGTGATCTTTGGCAATCAAAAATTGATACGGAAAATCCGCAACACAATCATTCGTTTGATTTGTTACGAACAAGTTGGAATCGGCTCAAGGATTTATTTGATGTTGATTTTTCTTCGCCATTGAAACAATCGCCGCTGATTTGGACAGAAAAAACCCGAAACATGTTACAAAGGCTTTATGACAAAAAGGATCAAGCACCAACCAATGAACACCATAAAAAAATCGAAGAAAAAATCAACGAAAAAATCAAAAGTGCTATTGAAGTGCTGGAAGATGTTCCGAAACAATTATTTCCTGATGTTTCATTTGCGGAAACATTGCGGTTGATATTAAGTTTGATTGAATCGGACAATATTCCGCCGCACGAAAATCATGATGCGGTGGAATTGATTGGTTGGCTTGATGTTGCAATGGATGATGCGCCGATTGTTATTGCAACAGGAATGAACGATGGTTTTGTTCCGTCGTTTCTAACTTCTGATTTGTTTTTACCGGACAAGATTCGCCGTGAACTTGGTATTGAGGACAACCGCCGGCGATTTGCACGGGATGCTTATGCGTTATCGGTTATTTTAGGAACGCGCCTTTCAACAGAACACGGACATGCCGTCCAATTGATTGGCGGTCGCCGTTCCGCCGAAGGCGACCCGATGCTTCCGAGCCGGCTGTTTTTTGCCGCCGATAACGAAACAATTACACGGCGTGTACGGAAATATTTTGGTCAGATGAAACAGGAGCCGGAAATGTTTTTTGCCGGAAAAATGAAACCCGGACAAACAGAAAAACCGGCATTCAAAGTTCCCGACGTTGAACCGTTGGAAACGCTGCAATCAATGCGTGTTACAGAATTTGCCGATTATTTACGTTGTCCGTACAGATATTATCTCAAACACCGTCTTCGGCTGAACAACCTCGATGATAATGATGAAGAACTGGACGCTCCTGCATTTGGAACACTAATTCACGAAGTTCTCCGGCAATTCGGACAAAGCAGTATCAAAAATTCCACTTCGGCGAATGAAATTACAGCGTTTCTGGAAAGTACGCTCAAGAATTATATTACGGAAAAATACGGTAAACAACAACGTCCGGTTATTGCGATTCAAGCGGAACGGGCGTTGAAGCGTCTTGAGGCTTTTGCTGTTTGGCAAGCGGAATGGGCTAACTCCGGTCATTCGATTATCAAAACGGAATTTAATTTCAATGACGATTCGATTTTTCTGAATATTGACGGAAAAAAAATATTGCTTCGCGGTCGTATTGACCGTATTGATCGCGAGGAAAAAACCGGACGGTTGATTGTGTTGGATTACAAGACTTCTGATTCGGCACCGGAACCGGAAAAAACTCATCGCAAAAAAAATACAGAAGGTAATCTTGTGTGGATTGATTTTCAATTACCGCTTTATTATTATATTTTACGTCAATCCGATTATTCGGAGGAGATTGCGCTTGGTTACATTTTGCTTCCGAAAGATGTTACGGCAACGGACATTAAACTTGCCGCATGGACTTCTGCCGATATTCAGGAAGCCGTTACACAAGCGGAAGACATTGCACGGCATATCTTAAACAACGACTTTAAAATGGCAGATTCGCCGCCGCCTTACTGTGAAGCGTTTGCTGGGATTTGTCTTGATGGTCTTGTTAAATAAAATTACAATATAAGTATCTACTCGGTCTTTTGCCGAAATTCTTACGTGATCCGAAAATTCCGCTGAAATATTACGAATTTTCCTATTTAAATACGTAACTGTACTTTCCGAAAAATTGAGGCATTGAACATTGGTTTTTATTTGTGTATAAATATGATTCGTTACCTTTTTACCCCATAACTTTTTTTTATTGAAAGGAATCAACTGATGCCCAAAAAAATTCAAGTTTCCCTCTCCACCATAACCTCCGACTTCTATTACTACCTCACCTATCTCAGCATACCCTTGTCGGTTTGTTGCGGCGATTTTTTGATCTCACTCCTGTACGGTAATTCATGATTTGTTTGGTGTTATATTTGATGTTGTATCCGGTGAATCTTTTGGCTCAAATTGATCCGGCAATTCCCGATATGAGTATGGAAACACCGGTTTTAATAACGTCGCTCGGTATAAAATATTCTGATGCCGTCCGTGATTACAATATGACTATCGGTATTGAACGTTCTCACGGCGGACGATTTTGGGCGGCGTGAGTTTCCGGCGGCAATAACGATAAGGGATTTTTTGTTATCAGCAATACATCGTCTATTTTTTGTTTTGTTTATTATTGTGAGCGGTTATTGTTATTCTTCTTTAATAAGTACTTCAGGAACATTGTTGAACAAGTCGGCTGAATAGTCAATCATTTTTTCGGTCATCCAAGGCATCAGGAACGCAATCACAAGAACCATAACAAGAATCTTGAGGACGATAGCAATCGTTTGTTCCTGAATCTGCGTCAACGCTTGAAAAAGACCAATCAACAGACCAATCACCGTACCAGCCAACAAAATCGGCGCAGAAATTAACAACGCAATCCATATCGAATCACGGCATAAATCAACAACAGTTTGAGCATCCATGCTGATTGAAAAAAAAGGAGTAATTTGTTATTTTGTAACGACTTAATCGTTCCGAAAAATTAGGAAGTTTTTATAAC
>JAITQV010000358.1 GCA_031288765.1 Planctomycetaceae bacterium | reverse complement strand
AAAACTTATCGGGTTTACGACAAGTTGATGTAATTGTCTATTTTAATTTTTAATATTATTTACAACCAACCTTATTTTCAACCTGATTTTTCTATCAAAACAACCTTAGTAACCATAATTCCTACAAAAAACAAACCTTATTACCTTATTAAAAAATAGGGAATACGAGAATAAGGTAATAAGGTTAGTTGTGGTGGAATACATGTTGGCTACTAAGGTTGTTTTGTTTGGAAAAATCAGGTTGGTTGTAAATAATATTAAAAATTAAAATAGACAATTACATCAACTTGTCGTAAACCCGATAAGTTTTTGTACGGATAGCGCCGCCTTTTTCAAGCGCCCCGCGCGAAAAAGAATTGGATTCCAATACCCAAGAAAATTCCGCATCAGAAATACCGCTTTGCAACACCTTCGGAACAAGAGCATTCAATAAAAGCATCCCAAGACCTTGCATTTGGTATTCCGGTAAAACATTGGTGCTGATAATCCGAATAGATTTGATTTTGTCTTTACGCCGCAACAGTTTGAAAAGACGTAACGGCGAAATTCTCCCGCCAATGGCTTTAATTCTTGGATTGTAATCGGGCAAAGCAAACGATGCACCAACCATTTTGCCGTCAATTTCAATGGCGGTTGTCAGTTCGGGAACAATCAGAAATTTAAGAAAAAAAGCCATTTCCCTGATTTCATTTTTTGACATCGGCACAAATCCCCACGTATTCGTCAACGCCCGATTGTAAATATTGAGAAACATCTCAACATCTTCCTGAAACCGTTTTGTATTAACGGAACGCGATTTTGCGCCGGTTCGTTCCCGAATCTGATCACAAACCGGTTGTAATTTTGCGTTGACTTTGGGAAGCATTCCGATTTCCCCCCAATAAGCGTACAAATCCTGTGATTTTCGGAAACCGTTGTCTTCAAACAGATTTTCGTAATACGGCGGATTGTAGGTCATCATAAACATCGGCGAACTGTTGAAACCGTCTATCAACAAACCAAGTGTGTGATTTAACGAAGGATTAACCGGTCCGCGAATCACCGTACAATTTCTTTCACGAAGCCAATTACCGGCGGCGTCAAAAAGTTCTCCGGCAACTCCAACATCCTGAATACAATCAAAAAACCCGAAAAAACCAACCCCGTCATGATAACGCTCAAGATGTCCGCGATTCAAAATAGCACAAATCCGCCCTAAAACCTTTTGACCGTCCATCGCCAGAAACGCCTGACATTCATTGTGTTCATAAAACGGGTCTTTATGCCAAAAAAATTTGAAACCGACAAGCCCGCTTTGTTCAATACGAAACTGCGGAATCCAATACGGATCGTCTCGATACAATTTCTGAGGAAAGTCAAGAAACGCCTTTTGCTGAAACCACGATGCCGCCTGAATAATTGACACTTTAATAGTTAGTGGAGAGGAGTGAATAATTGTACTTCCGGCGGTCATTGCCAACAGTTGATAATAAAGTTGACAATAAAACCGCCATGAAAATAGTAAAGGATTATTGTTTCCCAACGCAAATAGTTATTACGGTTATTCGATGGGGCGAATGGTATTCCCGAACAAATTTTTATCTTCTTTGAGTTTTTCCTCATTTCCGAAAACGCAAATATTGTTCTGTTTCATTCCTTCACGGAACATCGGAGCAAATTTTCGAAGGTCTTCCACTGTTGTTGAAAGCACTTCCTCGCGTTCCCGTTGAATATCTTCCTGCGTTAAACCGGAAAGCTGCATTCCGGCAACACGGTTGCCCTTATCCGCAGGCGTAAGCGGTTTATCAAGACCGCCAATCGTTGCGATAATTGCCTTCGTTAGTTCTTCGTCGGAAAGTTCCAGCTTTTCAAGATAATCGGCAGCGCCTTCGTAAACATCAACCGTTCGTTTCAAGTGCGGGTCACGGTAAGACCAAAGCGAAAAAACTCCGCTCCGATCAATAGAAAATCCGCCGCCGTAAGCTCCGCCCTGCACACGAATATTGTTCCAAAGATAACCGGTACGCAAAATATTTGTCAAAACAAGCATCTTACCGGAATATTCCAATCCCGCCTTACGATAATCCGCCGATTTGACAACATATTGTACCCGCGACGGAATCACCACCGCTTCATTCAACTGACCATACGCTGCCGTATCCGTTTCACCCAAATGTAAATCCGAATTTTTAGTAACAACTCCCGGCTGAAACTTATTTTGAATTGTTTCGGAAATCGTCCCGAAATTTTCTTTGTCAATTGTTGCGGAAATAAAGTCCAGATTTTCTTTTCGTAAAAATAATCCGGCGTAATCTTTTAACTGATCCGCAAGACGATTATTTTTTTCCGCTTCACGAAGGAATTTGTAATATTCAATTCCGCCGATACGGTCACGATAGGCGTTGGCTTGTGAAAAATAACCGGACGCTCTCGTTTGGGCAAACCGGTGTCCTTGCGACATCAACGACTGCTCCATACCAACACGAAGTTCCTGTACAAGTTCTTTGATCCGTGCCGCATTATCGAATTTCGAACGGTTCAAAATTTCAAGAATAAGATCAATTCCCTTTTCCAGTTTCGGAATCATGACTTTGGTTCGGACGACGAACCGGACATCATAATCTGCCTTGTTTTTGAAATTGTACACCATCAATCCGGTCGAAATACCTCCGGTATGAAGATCAATTTCGTTATTCAAATCGGAATATCGATAGTTTTCCGTATCAACCCGCCCAAGAACATCCGAAAGCAGCGACGCATAAAAACCCGTTTCCTGAGCCGGCTGCAGTTTCGCCTTGAAATAAAGAGTTAGATACACAATTTTATTTGTGTCAATATCCGTGTTGACAATTTGCAAACCGCCCGATTCCTTTTTATGAAACGGGATTTCTTCCGCTTTTTTATCGACATCCTCAATATTCAATGTGGGAATTTTCGCAACATCTTCGGGTTTATCCGGTGTTGACTGGCGTTCAAGGAGAATTTGTTGTTCTTTTTTGATGGTCGCCAGTTGTTCCGCCGACAATGATTTTTTAATATCGGCAAGTTTCGCCGCAAGTTTTTTGGAACGTTCCTTTTCAAGTCCTTGTTTGGGTTTGAGCATCACAAAACCGCGCGACGGATTATCAAGTAAATATTTCCGAATCAGATTTTCAAAGAAATTATTCGGTACGCCGTCACGAATATTTTTCAGAATCGGTTCAAAACGCAGATGTTTCAGCGGATCACCGCCGTAAGACCACGTTTCGAGAATATTCATGTTCAGAACCAAACCTTTCGGAAAACCGGATACTTGAAATTCACGCAACGTAAATTCCGTGCGGTTAATTGCGCCTTCGATGATTTTACGGTCAATTCCTTCGGCAACAAGTTTTTTGAGAGTTGTTTCCAAAACTTCGAGAAATTTTTGTTTCTTTTCCGGTTCCGAATTTTGTACAACAATCGAAAAAAACGGCTGTAAAATCGAACTGTCGAAAGAACAATTGACATCAAGTCCGATGCCGGCGTCGAGCAACGCCCGTTTGAGCGGACCTGCTTCACTGCCAACCAGAATATACGTCAACAAATCCAAACCGTAATTGCGTTCGGCGTTTTCCAGATCGGTCGGCAACAGATAATTCATGCTCAAAAATGTTTTTTCGACGGTCGATTCACCGGCATCAACAGAATATTCCGCTGTAATATCTTTCGGTTTCGTTAAAACCGGTTGCGGTTTAACTTTTACGTCAACCGTTTGTTTTTCAAACCGGTTCAGATATTCCTTATCGAGAAATTCAAGATGCTTTTCAATATTTCCATTTCCGTACAAATAAATCATGGAATTGGACGGATGATAAAATTTATTGTGAAACGCAACAAATTTTTCCTGAGTCAATTCGGGAATATGATCGGGATTACCGCCGGAATCGTTGGCGTAAGTCGAATCAGGATACATGGATTTTTGAATCGTCCGGTACAAAACATTTTGCGGCGAAGAATAAACTCCTTTCATCTCATTATAGACAATACCGTTGTACGTTAAGTTGCCGGTTTCTCCATCGACTTCGTAATGCCAACCTTCCTGCATTAGGATTTCGGGAATTTTTTTGACATTCGGAAAAAAAACCGCGTCAAGATAAACGTTCATTAAATTCAGAAAGTCTTTATCGTTTCGGCTTGCAACGGGATACATTGTCCGGTCATCGGAAGTAAAAGCGTTCAGAAATGTCTGAAGCGAACCTTTGAGTAAATCAACGAACGGCTCTTTGGAAGGAAATCGTTCCGAACCGCACAATGCGGAATGTTCCATGACATGCGCAATACCGGAACTATCTGTCGGCGGTGTGCGGAACGCGATACAAAAAACTTTGTTATCGTCGTTACAGGAAAGGTAAAGGAGCGGTGCACCGGATTTTTCGTGAAGAAACATTCGCGCTTCCGCTTTGAGTTCGTCAACCGGCTGCGTCCATTGAAGTGTAAAACCGTGTGTCATGGAACCTTCTTTCAAAAAAGATTGTTGAGACATAATTTGAACGGGAAAAAATGCCGCCGCAGCAGCAAAAAATGTTATTGAAATGATCAAACGTTTCATAGTTAAAAGTATTGGGGGTTATTGTTACTATTGGGATTGGTTATTTTTTGAACATACCAATCGGGAAAATTTTTATTCCATCGGTCAAGATTGACAACAAAGCAACTTTCCACAAGCTCATATTGCCAACGTTTTTTGTTTTTTACGCCAACAGGTAATTCATAGTTTAAATCTTTACAAAACCGTTTGCAAGATACATTATCCATTCCATTCAAAAGACAAATATACCGTATCGGTTTATCAATTTTGTTTTCCGCGTAACGGTAAAGAAAAGTATCCCGAAATTTGTATTTGAGAGAATTTTTTAATCCCGTATAATCATCGAATTGTCTTGATAATCGTGTGTAATCCTTGATTTCAACAAAAAGATAATAGTTTTCAAATTCCGCAACAATATCAACTGCCTTGAGAGATATTACTCCATGATACGTTGATAAACCTTTATTTGTTTCATCAAATTTGAAAGCCGCCTTTGCATTTTTAAATTCGAATGAAAAACCGTCAACAATAATTATGGTCATTGTTTTTTTCCTTTCCAATGTTTTTGAATATCCCTGTCAATCATGGAACCAAATGCTTCATCAATTGCATTGGGGGAAATATCTTCGTACTTTTTTGTTGAGGCAACTTTTATTTCACCGGATTCGCTGTGAAAAAGGCTGTGAAACAAAATTTGATTTTCCGGTTTTAATTGCAAGTCAAATTCTTCGAGAAGGGCATAATCGTGTGTTGCGATGAATATTTGTACGCCGAGTTGTTGGAGTTCGAGCAGGATATGGGTGATGATTTCCATCATTTTCGGATTTAAATTTGCTTCCGGTTCGTCCCAAAAAAGGATGGAACCTTTTTTCAGTGTCCCATTTTGAATCAATAACCAAAGAAGCCCCAATTTACGGAAACCTTCCGCGAGAAGAGTAAATTCCAAATTTCCGTGTTTATTTCTTAAAAAGAAATTTTCTCCTTTTGTTTCAATTTCTCCTCCCATTACTTTTTGTAATTTTTCAAGCAATAATCGGCGTTGTTTATCTATCGGTATTTTCAACATCGGCAAAAATGCTTTATCGATAATATCAATATAAATTTTTTCAAAATGAACCTTGCGTTCCGTAACTAATGATCGAAAACCCGGCGCATGAGCCAACATATCTTTAACAGGAATATAAACCGATTCGATTTTTTCTTCGAGCCATTTTTTGGAGTTTCCCTTCACACATTTTTTTGTGGGTACAGTTTCATTGTTGAAAAATTGTACACCCAAATAAATTTCCGAACCGTCTTGAATCTTTCTAAAAACTTTATATTCTCCTTTTTGTTTAATCAAGGATTCCATTCGTAACGGTGATTTGTGGTTGGTTTGTTGTTTTTGAAGGTTCTGTTTAATCAAATGTTCGGTTTGTAACGGTAAAAAGTTTTCGTTAACGGATTCGGCGAGGCTGCCATGATTTTTCGTTATAACACAAGTTGAATAGGCGGCTTTTAAAATATGAGTTTTACCTGTTCCGTTTTCGCCGATGAAAACATTGATTCCCGACGAGAACGGAATTTCGAGACGTTGAAACGCCGTGAAATTTTCAAATTTAATTTTGGTAAGCATTTTATATGATTTTCCAACTTATTGAGCAACATTGGGCAGATAACGCCACTGCCGACAAAAGAATTTTACAACAAGACCGATAATTATACATCTTTTGAAAAGCTGATGCAACTAGGGCGAATTTATTACGTGAAAATCCGGCTTTTATTTTTTGGGACATGTTTCGGTGTGAATTGTTGGAAACAGGAACAATTATGTAGCTGATTTTCTTTGAAACAATGTTATCCAAAGTAGTACGGCGAAAATAAAAGAGAATAAGGAAACTAAGGGCGCAAGAATCAACGAAAGAACACAAAATAATGTAACAATTCCTGCGGTATTACGGTGAGTACGGCGGTCAAATGTCAGGTGATTACCGATACTGAGACAAAGCCAATAAATTCCGTATAAAAATGCCAAACCGGAAAACGCCAACGACATCTGAAAACCGCGTGAACTTGCACGGTTGGAGATAGTACGGAACGAAAGATCAAGCGAACCTTGAGGCGCAACAAATAAAAACGTCTTGCCCATGTGCGGAATTTCAATATCAAGACTTGATGTTCGTGTCGAAAGAGTCGGCAATATTTGTTCTGTAATTTCAACAGTATTGATTGGTTCGTTATGAGCATTGATTATTGTTTCGCCGGATTGATTGGTTTCCGATTTTAGAGATTCGGGTATTACCGAGTAGGATGTTACAGAATCTTGTCTCATTTTTCCTGATTGATATTCGTTACTTTTCTGAGAGGCAGAAGAGGTTGGTGTTATTTCCAACATACTTGTTGCAGATATACTGTTACACACGGCTGTCTGACCACCATAATTATTTTCTGTATTCACAATTCCGTCTATTGTTTTTGATAGTTCAGGTGTGGAACTTCGTCGTCCAAATTCATTCTTAAAGAATCCCCCACCATTACTCCCACTCAGGAAACCGCGTTGTGAAATTTCACCGTCTTGTAAAAACGAAACAGAATCGCTCATTTGTACTTCGGGTATTGCCAATTGGTTAATTTGTCCATTTGAACTTATTTCACCGGGTGCTGATTTGCCAAGTGTAATATAATTACCGCCAACGATTTCAACGCTTCGCTGTGATTGTCGTTGCGGAATTACTTGTTGCTGCGGTGCTGCGGCTTGTTGTTGCGGAATTGTTTGTAATTGCGAAACCGGAAAGGGCTGTTGTGTAGATTGAACATAACGACGGTCACTGCTACGAATACTATTACTATTTTGATCGATAGCCTGATCTTGATATTGCGTATTTACTTTGTTGTCGTTCAATACCGTAACATCCGAATTGGAAAGACTGTTGGAAGTAAACCAATTGTCGTTGAACGAGGAAGAACGGTTTGTTGGAGATTGGTTTTCCGTTTTGTTAATTGTCAACGCGTTCTGTTGGACAAGCTGACCCGAAAGTTTATTCGTTTGGTTATAAAAATTAGAACTTAATGTTGCGCTATTCGATTCAGATGACGTTTTTGTTTCATCTGGAACAACAATTTGAGATTCGGCGGATTGAGGTGTTGCACCGCGTTGAATAGTACCGCTGCCGGATATTCGTCCTCCATAGAATTTCGTACCAAGAACATCAATATTTGTATTAAGATCGCCTAATGGAGAACCGTTTTTACCGGATATATCCAGTTGTTTGAGATTAAATTTTGCACGATTAGAGGCAAAGGGATTCGCATCTATGGCTGTTTGACGCAGACGGTCTGTTTGCTGACGTTGATAATTCGATTGAACCTGCCGAATTGTTTCGGATTCCTGTTCCTGCCGAACACGACGTAAATTGCCCTTAAACTTATATTCGTAACGATCCGGTAAATTCAAACGGACAAGCGATTCGCCCACAGGAATATTCAGTACATCAATAAACGGAATGTCAAGCCGCGCCCAACCGGAAAAATTTTGTAACTCTCCGGCATAAATTAATCGAACAATAAAATCCATATCGCCGCTTTCCGTCTTGACCAACGGAATCCGAATCAACCGTGTTTCCGTTGCGTTTTTATGATAATGACCGGCAATTTCCGCCGGCATCATATTCGGTTTAACAGGAAATCCGATATTGTTTTTATTTTCGCCGTATTCTTTTTGTTGCCATTCGGCGGCAGTGAGAATTCTTGCTCCCCAAAGCGACGCCCCTTCGGGAAGCAGAATATCAAGATACGGTTCCTTCTTATTGTCGATACGGTAAATCTGTTCCGCCCGATAATCTCCGTTGTCGCCAAGTGTAAACCGTGTTTCCGCCAGATCAATCCGTGCATCCGCCATTCGAACCGTTTCACGCCGTTTCATTCGAAACGATAAATTTGGGGCATCATCGAATTCTTTATTAACGGAACCATTATTAATAGAACTGCTATTAGTGACACTGTCCTTTTCGGAATCATTTTTTTTCGTTGCAAAATAGGCTTCGGTAACATTCCCGCCGAGAATCGAAGCCAGATAACTCCATTCGCTCTGTTGACGGTTCAAAGCGTGAAGATTTTGAAGCCGACCAACAATCATTTCATCAGGAGAACGACGATCATTTTCCATAACGATATATTGCCGCATCGTTTGTCCGGCACGAATAATTGGTACAAAAACATGATAATCTGTTTCGCTTTGCAAACGCCGGTCGGTTTGAACCAAAATTCGAAATTGTTCCATGACTTCTTCGTGAAGTTCAAGCCGGACGAGAACAGGCGAATCCGTATTTTTCGTATCAAGCGGCGTAACTGTTTTACGCCGGAGAAACGGAGCGTCGATTTTAGCGTTGCTCATCCATGCAGGTAACACAAATTCAAAATTCCGAACTCCTGCTTTTGTAATATTAAAATCAATCAAAGTTGTTTCTTCTATTGATTCGGCGGTTGTTCGGACATTGGTGATTGTACTGCAACGAATTTCCGGTTTTCGTTCGGAAAGGATAAGTTTACCGTCATATTTTTCTGAAGTATCCGATGTCGATAACACAAGCCGTACCAATTCACGTTGCTCCTGAAGAGGCAACCATGAAAACGCTGAATCCGGTGTTTTCGTTGTGAAATTTTCGGAAATATCAGCCCGAACATCCAGTGATGGTTCTGTAAGAACGGCAATTGTATTGAATTTCATCTCTTCCGTTTTGAAAACAGGCAATGTTTCTATTTCATTACGTTTTTTGGAAAACGCCGCACTATAATCACCCGCAACAAGAATTTCAACATTTTGAGAACGACCATCACCGCAAATAATATTGAGTCTTTTTTCTTTATCATTCCCTTCTTCTTTGTTCCAAAAAATTCCGTCCGGT
This sequence comes from Planctomycetaceae bacterium, assembly GCA_031288765.1. Lineage (GTDB taxonomy): Bacteria > Planctomycetota > Planctomycetia > Pirellulales > Thermoguttaceae > WRKP01. The sequence goes on along the minus strand of JAITQV010000358.1, from coordinate 9,208 downwards.
ACATTGACATTTTTCAATACAAATTTTTCCGGCAATTGAATTGACACATAGAATGGCTTGTTCCGTCCATTGACAATAATTTTTGTTTCTAAAAAAATGTCTTGGCGTGTGATTTTTAAAACGGATAAACATTCAACTCTCCGATCCGTCCGAATTTGTTCCCATTTAACTCTTAACGAATGATTTTCAGAGGAAAAACGGTAAGATCGAAACAACGAAGAACCCAGCGGGCTTATTGTACTAAATTTTAAATCCGGTTTCGATTCTGTTTGATTGACTTGATCTGTCGGTAACAAACCGGTTGACTCCTGAATATGAATATTCATAACAGAACTATGAAACAAATCAATCCGTCCTCGATGAATTCCTGCATCGGGAATTGTTAATCGAGGTAACGTTAAGGTCATCGACGGTTTGATAAACCATTGCGGAACAGATAACAGAATTGATAATGTTTCGGATTTTTCTGCCGGTTTAAGAAGTTCAACATCAATAGTTTTTGTTTTGTTATCTTCCTGAACAATATTCCATCCACGTACATTTTCACCTTTAATTTCCACAATGAGGTAATCTTGCGACAAACACAGACGAATTATTTCCCATTTTCCGCGACTGATACGAAAAGTAGGATTCCAATGTGCCCAAATACCGCCTTCCTGAATATCGTATCGAATTACCGAGTCAACTTCAAGATTCCGGTCAACATTTTCTTGAGACACTGCTGATCTCCATTGCCAATGAAAAGAACCGTTTGGTTCGGGCGATATTTCGATTATTTTTTCGGATGTTTTTGTAATAGTTGTATCCGTATCATCCTTATTTGTACCGAAAGACCATTTTTTCTTGTCGAGCGAATGACCGGTTAAAAGATCGCCGCGTTCATCGGGTAATGTCAATGAAATTTTTGATACTGCCGCAGCTGGAAGTTTCCCCGCTACAATCCGCCAACCGCCTTGACGCTGAATCCGAACACGAATACCGAACAATAATTCATGACTGCCGTGTCCCTCAACAAGAAGAAAAGTTTGATGATTATTTTTCGAATGAAGTATTGCCTGTTTACCATCAAATAATGGTTGTACCAATACGCCGTTCTCCACTGTTAACGGAACAAAAACCGTTTTGTCGGTGAAAACGTCAATTTTGATTTTGCCTTGTAACAAAATAACATTGCCTCCGGTTGGCAGTGCCGTTTGATATTCGGCGGCGGAAACCGCAAACGGAACAATGAAATCCCGAACATTTTGATTGTTTTGAATTTTTTCGTTTCGTTTTTGAAGTAGTTCAAGTGCTGCGGTATATTGACGGTAGGGAACCAACAATGATTGTTCCGGCGAAGTCAATTTGTCAGGATCAGGCAATACGTCTTCCGAAATCTTATCCGAAGAATAAGGAACAATAATTGCATCATCCGGAAATTTAATTTTTGGAAGTTTATCATTTTGCTCGGCAGCGCGAACCGGTAAAAACAGAAACACAAAAAAGAAAACCGAAACAATAACAGAGTCTGAAATTTTTGGTTTGGAAATTTTCGGACGAACTATTACTGAAATAATTTTTAATCGAAGAGCATTAACAAGATAAACCGCGCCGGTCAACACCGCACCATATACTATTCCATTAAAAATTGTTGCAAATAATTCAAGTCCGGGTACGAAAATCAAAACCGTTCCGAAAATTAAAAATCCAAACACAAACATTGCTTTGCGTTTACGGGACTGACTGAGACCACACAAACCAAACAAAACAACAGCCCAAAACACAATCCATCCCCAGCGTTGCGCGACGGTAATACGCGATAATTGTACGGAAATATCTTGTATATTCCGGTTGCCGATAACGGTATAATTCGCTACGGAATCCGGCATATTATTTTCCGAAACGACAACAGAAACCGGCTGTATTGACTGAAGACGGCGGGAGAATTGCGGGATCATTTTTTGTTTTGATAATTGTGATGAGTCGAATTTCGAAGATTCTAATTTTGAAAGTTCCGATGTTGGCTCTGAAACAATAGAGTTAAAACTGCCATTACTAACAGTAAAAGTACCCTCAACAAGACCGTTGTCGTTTAATGGAAAACCACTAATATCAGTTTCTTTTTCTGAATTTTTATTTTCAAATTGAACAATTCCCCCTGTCGCCCTATTCATTCCTTTTGAAAGGTGATCAATAGATTTATATTGCCACTCTTGACCTATCATCATTGCATTTGAATTAGGCGAAATTCCTGCACTATTTTGAAAATAGGGCGATATTGGAACAGGAATACTCACTGATTCTAGTTTCGGTGAAATTACTATGTTCCATAATTTTTTCGGTTGATACGTTAATAGATTAAAGAAACCGATTGTGTTGCGTAAAAGATGAAATAAAGCCGGCTGTGGTTCCTGTAATGCCGAATCGTCAATCCGAATTATTTCGTAACCCAATGGCGGAACGATATTCCAGGACGTTTGCATAATCGGAATTTTTTCATTTCTATTTTTTCCATTGATCGAAAGAACCGGATAATTCAAAATCACTGCATTTCGTGAAACATCAACAGTAATTTTTGGACAGCGATAAAGCAACACAAGCCGCTGAAAATCGGCTTTATTTTGTGCGGAAATCGGAATCAGAATGTCATCACCAACACGTTGCGCTTTGATAGATTCGCCGTCGAGTGTTATTGACCAAAATTCGTCCGATTTATTGAGCGAAGTTCTGATATTAACCGCTCCTCCGGCATTTTGAATTTCGTATAAAATCGAATAAAGAACCCCGGATGACGGTGCGGGTTCAAATCTCGCCGTTACGGAAACATGACGTATCAAAGCGGAAAGAAGTGCTGCTGTCTGATTTTTCCGAATATCAATCGTAACCGGACTTTGTGAATTTGCTACGGAATAAACTCCAAGTAATCGTTTGCCCGGACGATACTCCGCAACAGAAAGTTCACCGGCATCAACGGGACGTAAAACCGGTTTACCGTTACGCTCTGTCGGAATGGTAAGATCAAGTTCCTCATCACCTTCAACAGCAATAATATCCGACTGCCACGCAGTGTTTTCTACAATAACCGGCGGTAAATCAAAAGGTGTTGCGGTATCGGTAAAAGTTTGTTCGGCAATCGGTTGTTCAAAATTAATACTAATCCGCGCCTTTTGACTTATCGGTCCGGAAAACAAAATTTTCCACCGCCGGAATTTTTGTCCGTTTATTTCGGTTTCCTCTTTTAACGTTTCTCTAATATTAAGTCCATCGAGTCCTTGAATTGAAGGAGTTGATGGTGCGGATATCGGAAGCAGTAACGTTAATTGTCGTATTGACGCCTGTTCAATAAAACAGTTAACCTCGTAATGAACACGGAATAAAGCCGGTTCAAAACAATAAAATGAAACCGTTTTGGCTTTGAGACGCGGTTGTAATTTTTCAAAATGAAGTGATAACGCAAATGGAACGGAAGAATATTGAAATGATAAATTTTTGTTGAGAGCGGTTAAATGTTCCGTTTGAACCGGAATGATTTCCCAATCGTTTTCAAATTGATTCCGAATCAAAATATTACCTTGTTCGTTAGCCGAACCGTTAATCCGAATAACCGGATATTGAAACGATTTTTCAGTACCGCTTTGAAACCAGTCCCGAACATTACCGGCAACAGCTCGTAACGAGAAACGAACGGATTGTCCAGCGGTAACTCCTTTTGGAAAACGAACTATTATTTTTTTGGACATTGTTTCGGAATGATCTGACACATTTTCAGATTGACCGAAACGAAAATCCAGCGGTTGTCCGGCGGCATCCAAAACATTCAATACGTTCCAGTTTTCGGGAATTTCAAGCGTTGTTTCAAAAATCTTTCCGGTTCGCGGCGTTAATTTTGCAGTATATTGAAGAACCGGTTCCTTTTCCGACAAGAATAAAATTTGTTCCGTTTCAATTACAAAATCCGTTTCCGTTCTGCGGAATTTTGTTGTAACATTTTTCTTCAATTCGTCTTTTCCCGGCGCATACCATGCGGACACTAAACGAAGTGCCGGTGAACCGGGCAATAATTCCAATGCGCTCGGCGGAATCGCTTCTTTGAGCAATATTGTATCAACCGGAAAAAGATGATTACTCTCAACATGAGACATTTCGAGGTCTTCATCCAACAATAATCCCAACACAGCAGAATGAACGGCGGCATCCAACGGTTCAAACAATGGAAAAGACCATTGAGTATCTATTTTTGTTGACTTAATCGCCGAAAGATAAATCGTTGTCAAACCGGGAATCTGTTCGCGAAACCGAATAGTCAACACATCGTGTTTATCCTTTTCTGTTGATTTTTGTACATTCCAACGGTCAAGAAACACCGACTGAACCTCCGTAATTTCAAAGCCGGCAGGTACATAAAAAGATGTTTCACGAATACCTTGATGTAATTCGTTGAGCGAAACGGTTGCATGAAGCCGTTCGTATTGTTCCGTCACTTCCGCAAACTGAACACTTCGAGCTAATATTGTACGGTATTCTCCCTTCCGGTGAGAATTAAGCGACATCAGAATTTCTGTTTTGTTATTACGCGACGTCAATAGCAAATCAAAATTTGTTGTACCGTTTTCGACTTTTCGTGACAGTACGGCGGCACCGCCTTTCAATTCCACATCGCCGGGAACCGACAAATGAAAAGAAGTTTCTGTACCATAAATCAGGCGAAAATTCAATCGTTGCCGTGTTGCGTCGATTTCCAACGGTGTTGTCAGCCGAAGCCGAAGTCGATGCCGTTGTTTTCCCGAAAGAATCAATACTTTTTGTCCGTTATTATCAGACATAGCAACCGGTTGACGGTTGTCGTCGAATACCGCTTCTAACACGGCAACACGTTCCAGCGGAAGCGGAATACTTACCAAATCGTCCGTCAATACCTCAATTTCAAGAGTTCCGTCAATAATCGCACGAAAATCAGAAATTTCGACACGATAATCACTTGACAGCAAAACCGCTTCGGCAGGCGGTTTATCCTTGTCCTGTTCCGCCGTTTCCAGTTGGATTTCGCGTGCCTGTTGACGAAGTGTTTCAAATTCGTTGCGCTTGATCAAAATACGATTTGTTGCGCCTTCAAACAAAACACCAAGTTCATTTTCCGGTACGAATATTTCCCGCTCCTGCGAAAAACAAGTTGCGGCGAAAATCAGAAAAATGAACAAAAAAGAGAATTTAGTTGTCATGATTTTCACTCCTTTCTTCGGTTAAAACCGATTCGGCAGGTTGATGTTCAGAATGTGGCTGAATTTCCGTATCTTGTTGATTTTCAACATGTTGCCGGTTGTCGATTTTACGATTGTTTTTTAAGGCGGAAACCGCTTGGTATAAGGCTTGTAATATCCAACAAACTGAAACGATAACAATACCCCAGCCGGTAGCAGATTGAACGGATAAAAGTTCCGCCCATGTCGGAAGTACAAAACCAAGTATAACACAAAGAATTATCAGACAAATTGTAATCTGAAAACGTTTCATCCATGAATAACGCAACAAATAGATTCCGGCAATAATTATCACGATAAATAAAACAAGACCGCTTTGTAAATCTCCCCAAACATATAATTGAAGCGCATCGCCTTCGCGCGGATGTAAAGCGGAAAAAAGATACGGTGTTCCATTTACTGAAAAATCGTTCGGTAAACCGCCGGACAATTTGAAAAATGTATCGGAAAATATTTGGGAAACATCCGGTTGATTGCGGATACCGGTTGATTCCGAATTGTGATAGAACGAAAAATCCTTTGACCAAATTCCATCGTAACCGGTAATTACCCATTCTTTCGGTACATAAACCGCAAGATAATTTTTTTGTACAACCGGTTCGGAAGAACCATTGGAATCAGGGAACGACGGAATTTCAATCCGATTTTTACAATCCGGCTGAATAATATAACGAATATCGAGTAGAAACGGCGTGTCCGGCGGAACCGAAGTAAGCGGAATCATAAACCGCGGTGTTCCGGCGGCGTTGTCTGTTTCCAAAGCCACACGTTGACCGTTAATACGGACATTGTCGATTTTCGATTGCGGCGGCATGGCAAGATCTAAACGTTGCAAAACACTCCGAACCCGAAACAAGGCTTGTGCGGATATTTCCGTACCGAATTTGGAAAAAATCAGATTCGCACGGACAAGACCTTGTTCAATACTTGTCCGTTTAACCTCTTCAATTTTGTAACGTGTTGCAATCAGTTGAAGCGACCAATCGTCGTGAAATTCAAACGCCGCAACCGCATTATCAATTCGATCTTGTTCGGAAATATCATATTGCGGATCAATTGGTTTGAGTCCTTTTGTTGTTTCCGATTCACCAATATCAATACTTTGTGATTTCAAAACAATAATTTGTCCCCAAATCCGATCTGCAGATTGTTGTTTTTTCGGAAGCAGCCGGGAAATATCAATCGACCGGCTTTTTCCGATTTCCGGTTGCATAAATTCATCTTCCCATGTGAGTTCCAGAACACCTGTTCCGTAAAGCCCTGATTTTGTTGCAAATTCCCACGCAACATAACCTTCGGCAACATCATCCGGTTGCGGCACCATCATCTGTTCACGCCAGTCGGCTGTGTTACTTGAAACAGAGGAAACATTTCCCTTTCCGGTTTTGCTAATATTCAGACGACCGGACAACTTTTCCGGAACATCAATACGAAGCGATTTAATAGTACGAAAAAGAATTTCGTAATAAAACTTTGCTTCGTTTTTAATTATCCCTTCTTCAATACGTACGGTACGAAGTTCACGTAACGTCAATTGAGATTCACGGTATTCTGTACGTACCGTCAACTTCGCAACGGAATCGGCAACAAGAAAACCTAATTGAGCATTCTCATTGGAAAGATACCATGCGGGCGACTGCAATTGTTGTAATGAAATTGATTGTAAACCTTCGGCATTAACCGGACTAATCCGAAATGCCGGTTCGGCAAGAATAAGTAATTTTCCGTCCGATTTTTCAGCAATACCTTTGCTCAACACCGGCGGAATAATAGTCAGGTCAATTGATTTTTCCGTCTGCGATTGTGAATTCGGTTTGTTAGATGTTTGAAACGAAATAATCAGTCCGGCTTTACCCAACACTTTACGTTTGAAATTGATTGTGAGTGTTTGTGTTGATGCGTTTGGGGTTGCCGGAGCAAACGTAATGTAATCAACCTGAACCGGTTGATACGAATATTCGTCCGATTGATTTTCGGCACGGTATTTAATCTCTCTTCCGCTAACCGATACAATGCGGGAATTAACGGGAATTTCATACGAAACCTGAAATATGCCGGCTTTTTCAATATCAAACATTGTCAATATTTTTGTGTCAATAATATTGCCTTGAATGTGTACATTGATTTGCGATGTTGCGGTAATTCTCGGTTCCACCTTGCTGAGTTCAAGTTCTAAGGCATAAGATGTTGCTGGAATACGGTAAGCGGCATCCCATACTTTGTTTGATTTCCGTAATGATTCCGGCAATTCCGAAGCGTCCATCCGTAGCAACCCGTTTGATGTTACCGTTTCGATATTCAATTCGTCAGCGGCACGGATCACCAAAATCCCTTGCATACGTCCTGCTTCAATAACCGATATTTCGGGAATAATTACCTTCGTTTCATTGTTGTTGCGTAATTTTTCAAATTCCATCTGAACCGTTTGACGTTCCTTTACCGGTTCAAATAATTCAATACGAATAATCTGAGCATCGTCTTTCGGTTCGACAGACCATTTACGAATATTCGGATCAAAAACACCGACAATTTTTTGGTCATTGGGAATCTGAATTGCAAGATTTGTAATCGCAGCACGGCTAATTGAATAATCAAACCGTGCAGATGTACGCAAAATATTTTCATCAATCGTTGTTTGCTGCAACAGTTGAACACTGGTCAAAGCATCCAAACCGGCGGCTCCTTCCGCTTTCGGCGTCCAGGCAATCTGAATTTTCGGTACAGTACCAACAAATGCTTCAAAAACCGTTTGGTCTTCCGTTACGGTTTGTTCCACAGCGGCAACAAGCGGCGTGAAATCAATTTTGACACCGGATTCAGGTACAATAATTTTCCAATATCCCAGCGGCGATTGCGGTATTTCAAACGATACGGAATTACGACCCGGCGACTTCTCAATACTCTTTGCGTAATGTAACGTCAATTCGAGATGTTCCGGTTTTTGTTCTTTATTTTCGGTATTTTCCGTTTTTTTCTTTTCGACAAGAAGCCGATAACCGTTGTCGGGATTGCCGAGAATTTTCGCTTTTTCTTCGCCGATCACGGCTTTCGTAATCGCAACATCGGCAAGCCGAAGCGGAATTTCATGCCAACCTTCTTTCAAGAGTTCCATCGAAACCGTTGATTCAACACGAACAACTTCTTCTGTAATTGTTACCGTATTGGATGTTTCGGTAATCATCGCCTCAACCGGAATTTCATGAGACGGATTGGTTGGTTGTTGTGTCCTTGCGGCATCCCATAAAGTTTTAAATTCGTCGTAGGGAACGAAAACACCACGACCGGGTTGTTCAAAAATATTCCGTAGTTTTTCATACGGAATATAAACCGTTTTTTCGTTCACGGTTTTTTCATTAACCATCTTGTCCTGTCCAAACACTGTTGAAACAGAAATCATCAAGATACACCACCAAACCCAAAATGGACAAATACTTCGTAACGTCGTCGTCATTAATAATCTCCCTTTGAATTGTTGAAAAAGTATGATAAATTTCGGCAAATCTTAAAAAGTTTTATTCATTTTACCGTAATTTATTATAAACAGCAAGAGTAAGGAAAATTCCGTTCAATGAAAAAGAATATTTTTAGAAGTGAGATTGTACCTGTCTATTTAGTATTTGTTGAATTTACGGTTTGTCGGATTATTGTTGTTTCGATATGTTGTATTTTGTATCGATAACAAGTCCCGGTTGATATTATGTATAGGGGTACTTGACGAAAATTTCGGATCGGTTACAATTGATTTTCGTAAATTTGTAGATTCTAAATTTTTCCACCCTTCTAACTTTAATCGGGAGATTTGATATGCGCAAGATTATCCACAAAATATTTTCGTTTTTCTTCAAGTCCGAAGAGGACGAAAGTTTAAAAGTAGTTTCGTCTTACCGTGACAACTATAAACGTCTTGATTTGCTTTTATCGAAACTTCCGGAGCTTCTTTCTATTGTTCATGCGGATCTTTCGGTTCTTTC